>NJDG01000018.1 GCA_002254885.1 Thermoplasmatales archaeon ex4572_165 | reverse complement strand
CCTCCGTGATATCTGATATAAAAAAGTTTTAAATCCATCTCCTTATATTTAATAACGACCTCAAAATAATTTGCTCTAATTTTCTTTGATCGTATACTTTTTTTAGGTAATCATTAACTAGTATTTCCTCAGATGCATAATCTAATGTATGAGCATATATTCGCCCAACATAAATTTCAGGCCCCATATCGCCAGTTCCTGCCGTATGAGATTCATAGTCACCATCAACATCCAAATCAATCCATTCTCCATCTAAATCCATATAAAATAAGTCACAAGGAAAAACCGACCCCTCAACTTCTGCCCAAGCAGCCGTAATATCTCCAATAAATACAATCCCATCACAATTATCATAATATCGAGCAGAGACCCAGTTTTTTACCTCCTCAGGTGTTCCACCTTGAACCGTTTCAACATAAACAGTGTTACCCTCTTTTTCATGTTCAAGATCTTCAATATATTGATGTAAATCATCGAGTATATCTGGATAAAGCTCCTGATCAACTAAAATTGAAATATTTGATATAGCAATTGTTCCTTTCAAATTACTTGTTACATATAATGAACCAGAAAAAATTGCAGACACTCTCGAATGTTTTTGTAAATATTCTTCATAAGTACCTGGAAGTTCACCATTTGGAGCATGCCATTGAATAACTTCAATGTTGGATATATCTACAATATCTCCATCTAGCATAGATTCATTCCCATTATATTGAATTGTTATACCTATTGCTGATCCTATCATTAAAATTAACAAAATAGCGATTATTACATGTATTATCATGAATCTTATTTTCATTCACTTGTCCCCCATATAAATATACAATAGTTTCAATTTATTTAAATATTCTTATATCGATATACATTTGCACATTAAAGATTTCCCATTTTAAAATCTTTATTTTTTTTATCTCATAAAACATCCCTCTTTTAATGAAATTATAAAACATGTTCAACAAAACATAGAATTCACTTCTTTATTCAAGTTATTTCTATTAATTTTATTACAATCACTGTTATGTTCAGTATCTTCAACTATTTCCTACATGTTCTGACATATTTCACATTATACTATGTAATGTGAAGATGGAAGAGAAAAATATACCGGGGCGTCCAATATGTTTTTTCCTCCCTCCTTGTTTACTTATTGTGTGATACTTCTATTTGATAGAAGTTGTCTTAATATGTGGTAGATATGAGGGTGTTTTTCTAATAATCTATCGATAAATGGAATTGAATCGATTGCGTTGTTTCTTGGTGTTGATAGAGTTATTGGTATAATTTCATAGTCATCAGGATTGTTAATATTTATGACTTTTATTTCGCCAGTAAATTCACCATTTTTTTCATCTGGTGCTGTAACAGTTATTTCTATAATTTCAGCACCATCTTCAGGTGATAAATCATGCCCATTTTTCTTTGAAAATTCCCAAATGCCCCATTGATCTGGATATTCAATAATCTCCCAAGATAAAAATGAATTAGAAGTACCTGAATTGAAAATCGAAAAATTTTTGGTTAATATTTCTCCAGGTTTAACATCATTCCATATGATATCTTCTTGACAATCTAAATCTGCAAAAGCATTAGGATCATTATATCCATAAGTAAAGAAAGCACAATCTGGGATCATGTACATCATAAGACCAACAGTAACAATAATTTGATTCGCCTTCTTCGGATCCTAAAATGATATAATATTTTTCACCAGGTATAACAACAATATCTTCAAAATCAAATTCAATCCAATTTGTATATCCTTCCCTATTAATATGTGGGTTAATGGTAATAGACATTAAATCATTACCTTCTAAATGACTTCTAATTGAACATGTAAGCACTTGTTCTTTAAAACCTTTATAAAATAGTTGTAAAAAAACTCTTGTTAATATTTCCTTAGTTGGAATGAATTCTTGAGCAAGCCATTGAGCATTATGGATCCACCAACCATAATTACAATTATTTGTTTGTTCTTGGTCTAATTCATCATCAGGTAGGCTAACTTTCATTGGTATGATATTTTCCATTGAAATAACATTAATATTTATTGCAATCAACAGCGTCATTACTAAAATACAAGATATTTTACGATTCATTTTTTTTACCTCCAAACAGTCCTGCCCTCCAGTTAATACAGGATTCTGCTCACATAATGCATTAGTCATCTGAATAAAAATATTGCGGTATAGATAAAACCAATGATTTCATATTATATATAGATTATTTATCTAAATATTCAGTAATTTTTGTATTTCAATTTGTGCTACATAATACTAATAATCAACCTAACAAATTACCTCCTTCAGATAGGTTTTTAACCGTCTGAGTTAATCACTAAAATATCACACCAACATCTCAGGAAAATTTACAAAAAAAATTAAAACCTTTCTTGAAGATAGCTTTTAAATATGAAAACTTGTATACTGGCTTACTCTTTTCGAGTAGATGACCTATGGGAAAAGGAATAAACGCAGCGCGAAAATTAAGCAATGACCGGCAAAAACTTCGATGGAGCGACCGGTATTACAAAAAACGAGTTTTACACTTAAAAAAGAAGTCAGATCCTCTTGAGGGAACTGCTCAAGCACGAGGAATTGTATTAGAAAAAGTAGGTATTGAAGCAAAACAACCAAATTCTGCAATTCGAAAGTGTATAAAAGTTCAGCTCATTAAAAATGGCCGTCAGATTACTGCATTTGCCCCGGGCGATAATGCAATTAGTTTTATTGATGAACATGATGAAGTTATGGTTGAAGGAATTGGTGGAAGAATGGGGCGAAGTTATGGTGATATTCCTGGTGTTAGATTCAAAGTGATTAAAGTCAATGATATTTGCCTTCATCAAATGGTAAAAGGTAAGATTGAGAAAGCAATGAGGCGGTAAAAATGGCCGATAAAAAAGTACAAACAAGTTCAGTTAATTTTTTTCCATCGCTTAAAAAATATAATGCCGATGAAGTAAAAGTTGAAGATCAGGGGCTTGAAAGATATATTAATCTTGATACAGAAAACATCTATTTAGGGGCTGTTTCTGCAAATAAAATGTTTGCAAAATCTAAAATCCCTGTTGTTGAACGATTGATTAATAATATTATGCGATCGCAGAAGTATACTGGAAAAAAAATAAAGGCATATAAAATTGTCCGATCTAGTTTTGATATTATTGAGAAAAAAACAAAAAAGAATCCATTACAAATTCTTGTGAATGCTATTCAAAATGGTGCACCAAAAGAAGAGGCAACTCGTCTTAGATTTGGTGGTATTCTTGTTCCAAAAGCAGTGGATACTTCACCTCAAAGAAGACTTGATATTGCAATTCGTAATATTTCAACGGGTTCAGTGAATACTTCTCATAAAAATAAAAAGCGAATGGAACAATGTCTTGCAGAAGAAATCATGAAAGCTGCAGATAATGATCTTAATTCATTTGCTGTTTCCAAGAAAAATGAGATGGAACGTGTTGCAAAATCCGCTCGATAAAATTTCATCTTTAATGATTTATTAATATTAATATCAAATTATTTGGAGTGTATAGTATGGGACGTAAAGAAGATAATATTGAGAAAGCAAAAAATTTAATGAATAAACTTAGTAGAATTCGTAATATTGGTATTGCAGCTCACATTGATCATGGTAAAACCACGTTTTCAGATAATCTACTGGCAGGATGTGGAATGATGAGTGAGGATCTAGCAGGTAAACAACTTGTTCTTGATTATGAAGGTCAAGAACAAGACCGTGGAATCACCATCAATACTGCATCGGCATCAATGGTTCATAACTTTGAAGGAAAAGAATATCTCATAAACCTTTTAGATACACCAGGCCATGTGGATTTTGGTGGAGACGTAACTCGTGCTATGCGTGCAGTTGATGGAGCGATTGTTGTAGTTTGTGCAGTTGAAGGGGCTATGCCTCAAACAGAGACTGTTATTCGTCAGGCAATAAAAGAAAAAGTGAAACCTGTTCTTTTTGTAAACAAGGTAGATCGTTTAATCAATGAATTAAAGGTAACACCAGAAGAAATGCAACAACGATTCATTAAAATTATTCATAAATATAATGAATTGTTAAATAAGATAGTCCCTGAAGATCTTAAAGGTAAATGGGATGTTAAAGTAGAAGATGGTACTGTCGCATTTGGTTCTGCATATTATAATTGGGCAATTTCTGCCCCATATATGAAGAAAACAGGGCTTAGTTTTAAAGATATTTATGATTATCTTTCAGCAGAAGATCAAAAATCTCTTTCCAAAAAAATTCCAATTCATGAAGTTATTCTTGATATGGTTATTTCTCATCTTCCATCGCCTGCTGAGGCTCAGAAATTTCGTATCCCTAATATCTGGCGAGGAGATAAAGAAAGTGAAATTGGTAAAAGCATGATTGAATGTAAAGAAAATGGTCCTCTTGCACTTATGATTACAAAAATTATTCTAGACCCTCATGCTGGTGAAATTGCTATTGGTCGAATGTACAGTGGAAAGATTGAACGTGGTCAGGAAGTCTATGTTGCTGGTATGCCTGGAAAAAATCGTGTGCAACAAGTTAATGTTATGGTTGCAATTGACAGGATCGCTGTTGATTTTGTTTCTGCTGGAAACATTGTTGCAGTAACTGGTATTAAGGATGCTATTGCAGGAAGTACGGTAACTAGTGATCCTGATGCTGAACCTTTTGAGCGTATTGTTCATGTTTCTGAACCGGTTGTAACTGTTGCTGTTGAAGCAAAACACACAAAAGATCTTCCAAAACTTATTGAGGTCTTACGTTCCATTTCAAAAGCAGATCCTAGTATTCAAGTTAACATCAACCAGGAAACTGGCGAAAACCTGATGAGTGGTATGGGTGAGTTACATCTTGAAATCACAGAATATCGTATTAAAAATGACCATAAACTTGAGATTATAACTTCTGAGCCCATAGTTGTATATCGGGAATCAGTTTCTAAGAAAACTCCTTCTAAGTTTGAGGGGAAATCTCCTAATAAACATAACCGGTTTTATATTGAAGTAGAACCTCTTCCAGAGAATATTATTAAAGCATTGCATGACAATGAAATTCCTGAAAATGTAAAGAAATATAAAAGCGAGGTTTTAAAGACCCTTCAGGAACTGGGAATGAGCAAAGAAGAAGCAAAAGGTGTTTTTGCGGTTCAGGGAATGAATCTCTTTGCAGATGTCACAAAAGGTATTCAGTATTTACATGAAACCAGGCCACTGCTAGAGGAAGCATTCTCTGCTGTAATGAAAAGTGGACCTACCGCATCTGAACCTTGTCAAGGTATTTTTGTACGTCTTGTTGATGCAAAACTTCACGAGGATGCAATTCATCGTGGTCCTGCACAAGTTATCCCTGCTGCAAGAAACGCTATTTATGGTGCAATCGCATCATCTGACCCTGTTCTTCTTGAACCTATGCAAAAGGTATTTATCAGTACCCCTCAAGAACTCATGGGAGATGCATCCAGAGAACTTAATCAACGACGTGCAGAGGTTAAAGACATGATCACAGAAGGAGATAGTAACATCTTCAGGGTGATGTAGTCACTCAGATTCGTGAGAGAAAGGGATTGAAATCTGAACCAAATCCACCAAGTTATTATTCTGAATAAAGCTAATATCAATAAAATTAGCCTTCTTTTTATTCTTTTTTTATTATTTATTTATTTATGAATAAGATTATTAATATCTAAACTATTAACCTAAATTGTGTGAGGGATGCACAATGGATAATGGAAAAATTTCGATCAATAAAAACTATGAATTAGAATATCGCTATCATGACCGAGACACCGAATATAAATATTTTAACAGAAAATTCGAGGTCTATCTACTAGAAAAAAAAGCTTTCCGACCAAATTATCTAATGCACATGGACAACAGTGATACTCGTCATATGGCACCAGGTGTTTATAAAGCTACAAAGAAAAAACGTCATGATTTTGGTGTGACAACACTGAATTGGAATAATATTAAAAACACATTTTTAGATTTCATTGTTGATGAAATTGGTGAAGAAAACAGAGATCAAGCAAAAAAAGCTGTTGGAAAACTCTCCTCACCAAAAATCTAAATAACAATTAAAATACCGCATTTTTTCTTTTTTTTAATCGCTAGTAAGTCGATATTTTCCATGACTTGGCTCATATATCTGACCATTTCGTTTCATTTTATCAAGAGCACTGGATACATTCTCTGATGGAAGACCAATGGCCTCTGCTTCTGTTATAATTTCACTACGACCTGCAGTACCATCCTTTGAATCATCACAAATTCGTTTAATGACATCAAGGATCGATCGCATCCGTTGTTGTTGCGAATGACTACTTCCCGTTGCAATAATGTCAATATCAAACCGGCCTGTTTCCTTATCCATACCCACCCTTTTAAGATACTCATTGATAATATGAATGGATCGTTTCGCATCTTTAATTGTTGCAACATCACTTAAACGCACCCTTGCACTCGCCTCAGTTAATCTTACAAACGCTTCCAGCTGACGAGGAGTAAACGGAATCGATTCATCAGATTGATTCCTCAGATCAACATAATACTCCTTGATTAATCTCATTGCATCATTCTCCATCACTGGAAACACATTCCTTTTTGCATATGCTACATATTTACGTAAAAATTCAGGAGAAAAAGTTGGGATAACAGGTTTCAATAACTCGTCAGATTCTTCTTTTGAATGTGTGCTATGTTCTGTCTTTTCTATATTTTCAACCATTTCACCTGCTTTATGAGTATTCAAAATGTGAGATGCAAGATTCGTATCACGTTCCCTAGATGGTTTATCCTGAATCGAAAAAATAAGATCAAAACGAGAAAGCAACGCAGGCGGCATATTAATCTGCTCTGAAATCGGCATAAAATCATCAAATCGACCTAGCTTTGGATTTGCAGCAGCAAGCACAGCACACCTAGATTTCAAAGTTGCATTAATTCCTGCTTTTGCAATTGATATCTCTTGCTGTTCCATTGCCTGATGGAGACTAGATCTATCTTGCTCACTCATTTTATCAATCTCATCAATACAGGCTATACCCATATCGGCAAGAACCAAGGCCCCTGCTTCAAGAGTCCACTGACCCTCACCAAATTCATCACGTACCGCAGCGGCTGTAAGACCTGCTGCCGAAGATGCTTTTCCAGATGCATAAATACTACGAGGGGCAAGCTTAGACATATAATTTAACATTTGAGATTTTGCAGTACCTGGATCTCCAACAAACAAAGAATGAATATCTCCACGAATGTAAGTGCCATCTGGCATTTTTTTAGAAAGTCCTCCAAACAGTTGAAGAACCAAAGCCTCCTTTTCTAATTCCATACCATAGATTGTAGGGGCCATACTTTCACGGATTTTCAAATAAATCTTTTCATCTTTACTAGCCTGTAATATCTCTTCCTCATCTTCAGGAGAAATATCTACCTCTTCAAAGGCCATCTGTTGGTTTTCAATACTATTTGCATCAATAACTTTATCAAATGAGGTCAAACGAAACGTACCACGTCGACGCTGCAAAGAGCGCAACAAACCATTAACAATCACTCGATCTCCTGGCGCAATCTCACCAACCAAATCATCCTCCAAGAACACGCTGATTCGTTCAGGTTGTGCACCACCACGTAGCCCCTCTGGATTCTCCTGAATTTCAATCTTCTGAGAGTCAATAAATTTTGAAAGATTAGTAGAAAGCTTGAAGCTAGAAACCCGGCCACATCCACCCTTATCCTCATAACACTCAGAGGGTTCCTTTAAAATGTCCTCATCCTGTTCAATCTGCATAATCGCTCCACATTTATTACATTGAAATGCAGCAAGCTGCAACTTAGGGCGAACCTCTGTTCGTTTCTTCACAAGACCCTCCACAGCTTTCAACATTCCAAGATGATTCGAACGAATATGCCGAATAATGATCTTATGGAGATCTGGAAGATTTACTACACGAAAATGAAGCAAAAGGTTCTGTTCAACGCACACATCAATCAGTTTCAATGCCTCTTCTGCATTGAACATGGCCTTTACTGGTTGAGTGATTAACAATTCAGCAATCTCTGCATCAGCCCGGTCAATATCCCAATAATCAACAAAAATACTCCTTTTTTCTGGATACGAAAGCGCAACTGTTTCAATCTCAGATTTACAGTTTTCCTCAAAAAACATCTGCCATGATGAAACCAGGCTTTTATCTTTCAATAATATGACCATCTCTTATGATTCCCCCAAATGAAACATTCAATCCTCAATAGAATAAATTCTAATAATTTTTCCTTTTTTTGTATGTTAGCGGATGTAGAAACCGCAAGGTGGATGCACGTTTCATACAAGTGACTGCCCAACCACTTTCTCAACCCCGTAAACCCAATGAGCATCGGTAGTTTGCGGTAAGGTTGCTCACTTCCGTGCCTCACCCGGTTTCCGCAACAAAGATGGTCATATAACCCTCCGGTTATATGAGATCATCACCCCCGATCCCAAAGGACAAGGTCTCATCGTCAATGATTGGATCACAAGATGCGCGTTACATCGCCCTATTGATTCAACCCCAGCATAAAGGCGGTTTCTGGTTACAGGGAACGCCTACCACCCCGGTCTATTCTACATCTATCGCCATACAATAATTTACGCAAGAATTTCTATTTCTTACAATGAACGTCTAATGATCACCAGCAAATTCCTAAAGAACTGGAAAAATACTAAGGCAAATGATATCGACAAAAACGCAATATCACGGCCTATATAAAGCCATTGCTGTGAAAGCATGTCACCCCCACCACGTTGAGCTATTTTTCCAGCTTCATATGAATCAAGAATCAAGAAGAATAATGAGATTGCAATAATGAAAAAGAGGATGATATTCACATAAAAAGACCATCTATACCAGGTTTTTTTACTTACTTGCCGAATGAATTGATCAACCATTTTTTTTGCCAACTCCGTTAAGGATATTTTAACAATACATAAACAACAATATATATGAACATTATGCCTCAAAACCTAAAAATTATTCAAACTATATTTAAAGGAAATCAGTCAACTTGGTTTTCCGAATTTTATCACTAGAAAACAATGAATCAATGTTTTTTTCAACTAGATTAATCCTTTGACGTGCATAAGATGGAATATTATACCTATCAGCAATCTCCTTTGAAATCTCCAAATATTTCTTCACTGATTTCTCATGTACCGTTAAAATCAGTTTTCCACCACATGTTCTACATACACCCGATAATGGAATTCTTCGATAAGTGATATTACATATTGGACATCTAACTGATTGTTTGCTGAATGCCCTTAAATTACCAATTATGTCTGGGAGAAAATGTCGTTCAATCACTTTATAGGCAACATCCGCTTCATCCACTGCCCGAATTTTTGCAGCAAGATTCAACTGCGCATTCATCTTATCCATCATTGTCTTTAAGGTCTTATATCGAGACATTACAGGACCTTGTGAAATATCAAAGGTATCATGTGTGAAACCAAATTGTTCATACTGTAATGGTGTACCAAGTCTAGATCCAACAACATCCATTTTGTCCTCCCAATCCTTAGGATGTTCATGATGTAATGTTGCGCGATAAAAATCAAGAGGATATCTGGAAAGACAATCAACGTTATGAGCTTCTTTATCAACCTCAGAAGGATCCAGACGAGTGGTGAGAATCAATGGTAAATCCATTTTTCCACCACGTTTATCTGGGATATATTCAATAGAAAAATTAAGTAATGCATCCATGAGGAGCATTCCACCATCTTCATCACCGTCACAATTACTGGAGATGACAAAATCATTTATCAAGAAGTTATGTAAATCATCGACTTCTAAATCATAAACCTGTTTAAAATCTGATCGTATTGTAGATATTTCTTTGATGCCATCAAGAATAAAATTTCCAAATAATTCAATTCTTGGTTTACTTTCTTTTGAAATTACAGACTCAAGCATTAATTGTTTCCTTTGCAATGAAAAACCAATTTTTTCATAGAATAATTTTGCATAAGTAGAACGAATTGATATATAATATAAATCAAAAACAGGAGTTTCTCCCTTTTTATCATAGAATTTTTTTGCTAGTCCACCTACTTTTTTCTCTCTTTCTTCTTTTAATCTATAAAATATTCCAAATCTAAGTAACTGTAAACCAATATCTTTCAATAGGTCTTTATCAACAGATGAACAAGTTACATGCAATCTATTTTTTTCAACAGATCCACCTCCTGAGAAATATGTTTTAAGCAACTCTCTTATTTTGTGTTTTGGTAATGACATCAATCTTGAGGGGATCCTTTTATCCTTATCATTACTTCCAACATTTAAAACATGTACAAAGAAATCATATACTAGCCTGTTTGAAATAAAAACTCCATGTTTGCCGCAGTAAACATGAGTGGAAAACACATCTTTGATACAACTGACTATATCATCATAGATCTCTTTTTCAGTACATGCTAAACCAATTTGATAACAATTTTTTTTTGTAAATTTGGCATGACCTTCTGCGATATAATATCCAAGTAATCTCATGAATTTCTTGTTTACTTTAATGATTCTTGGGATGCAAGTATGATCTCTTTTTACACCAAGTTTGCATTCTTTTGGTATAGAATTAATTTTTAGATTGCATAGTTCAAGTATTTTAAATAAAACGGGAATAGGGATGCTATCGCGATAAATATAATTAGAAAATGTTTTCTTGTTTATATTTAGTTTTTTTGAAGTAGAACTTAGTCCACCCAAATCATTTATACATTTTTTAACTAACGAATCAATTCCTCTGACAACAATATCGTTTTTATCTTTAAAATGTAAAAACTCAGAAAGTAAATCAAAATATTCTACATCATTATTTTTTAAATCTATTTTTTGAGGCGTGAAAAACTTATCATTTTCTTCCAATTCGAGAGTTTTTTTTCGTTGGATTTTATTATTTGACCATACTAAAACTCTATGATACGGAGATGAAATGAACTCTCGCCCTGATTTTAATTTAACTTTTATTAAATGACGTGGTGATTTTGATTTAATAATAGATTTTATTTCTTTAACTTCAAATTTGCCACTAATAGAATTTAACGAATATGCACAAATTCCTTGCATATTCTTCTGTTTAGTGCCAAAATCATCAACAACTATTTCATTTGAAATGTTGTTTTGATATAATTCTTCCAAATTTTTAATTAAAGGTTTTTCAGAGTTTGATATCAAGATATCAGTATTTGGAGATAAACAGTTTCTTCTTTTCGCTGCATGATAAAATGGATGAGAAAAACAGACTTGTGCACTAGTAAAACCAATGATTCTAGCTAGTGATCCTCCTGATGTATGAGGTGCTAGACCAATGACAAGATGTCCAGTTAAATCCTCAATTCTTTTTAATGAATAAAATGGTTTCATTTTATAATAACGTATAAGTAAATCATCAACAAAATTTGCGGTTTTCATGAAATATTCAGCACAGGCCTGTGAGACGACAATATCTTGAACTTTCAATTCACATATTTGATCTTCACATTCTAATGGTTTGTTTTGATAGTCATGGTAATAACCTAGACTTTTGATTTTTTCAATTGAAATATGTAATTCGCGTGGTTTGAAATGTGTAAGAGGTGCATCGGTCATATCAAATCTGATTGTACCATCTTTAAAGACGCTAACAGCATGTTTTGCACGCAATATTCCTTTTTCAATAGGTTCTGGTGTTTTATGTTTTGAAATTGTTCCTTGAACTCCCTTAATAGTATCGGGTATATTTCGAATTTGAAGATGTTTTTTCGCATCGTTTAATTCATCTTTGATATTAATAGAGAATGTTTCGATTCTATCTTCAATTGGCTCTGTATGTCCACCGCAGATACAGAATAATCGAAAAGTGGTTTTTCCACATTGGGTACATTCACGTTTCCCTGCTTCAACATCGATTTTTTTATGATCTGCTGCTTTACTGAATAATCGTTGATTGGACCCATAGTTTCCAAGAGGAAATAGAACATGAGGCGGGGGTTTCATCTTTCGTTCTGCTGCTTTTTCAGGTCTGCCCATTCTTGTTCCAATGCGAAATGGTGCTTTCTCTTGAATTGTTATTCCAGCTAGTTTTGATACGAATTCAACGGTTGCATTGTTTTGATATTTATCAATTTGATTAATTATTTGATATCGTTTGCTTTCAATAATTTTATTTTCTTTTATGGTAAGTCCAAGACAGCAAATTAGCGTTTCTTTCAGAAAATCAATAATTAGTATGTCATTTTCTTTTTGATGTATTGCACCAAGGTCTACAAGAATTGATTTAATGTTTTCATCATTTGGAATAATTAAATTGTTTTCATTATTGATGGTTCCATTGTTTTTTATATGTTCAGCGAGTTGTTTTACTGATTCTGCGGTTATATCATGCCAAAAAAGATTATATCGTGGATGTAAGGGAATATTATATGTTTCTGATAAGAAAAGGGCTTCTTGGAATTGAGGTTTGAGTAAGTCAATTGTTTTTCCTGTTTTTTCCTGTATCATCTGATGTGTTTTATCATCTGCTTTTTCAATAGCTTCAATGGTATTTTTCTTAGGTAAGATCTGGAGTTGTTCTTGCAGTTCCTGTATCCACCATTCAAATGAGAATGATGCATTGGGAAGTATTGCATTGTTTTCAAGGAATTCACCATAAGGGACAAGTATCTCTCCAACATCTATGATTTCTTTAATTGAAGTATAATCAATTTCATCAGGATTTCTTAATTCAATAAGATCATCATTGTATGTGAGAACAAGAGGGGGTTCCAGGATTGAACAGGGCGTACCAATAGTTGCTTTACCTGGCCTTTCCATTTTCATCTGCGTTCCAATCGCAATGAATTCATCTAGGAGAAACATGGACGCAGGATTAATCGCTGTTGATGCTAGACCTGCAGTTCTAGCTCGCCCATAACGAAGACGAAATCCTCCTTTTCGAGAGGGATATGAAAACACAGGTCTTCCTGCGATGACTTCTTGGATATATTTTGTTGAGGGAGGAATTTCTGGTATGCAGTTACCTTCTTCGGATTCTTTTTCATCATTGTCATTGTTTTTATTTTTATTGACAAAAATATCTAGAAAATCCCACCCTTTAAGTTTGAGCTTTGTTACATGTTTCATGAGTTTTGGTGCTTTCAGACAGAGTCCTTCTGCGATAACAAGACATGCTCCGCCTCTAATACGGTTACTTTCAATACGGGGTAAATCTCTGTTACCAGTGATTTCTTCTTTTTCTGTTCCTTCGCCATTGATACAGATTGGACAATTTGATACAATTTGATGTATCTCATCTACACTAGGTGTGTATTGAAGGTGTTGGATTCTTTTGTATAAAGGTATTTCTTCTTTGTATCGTTCAATTTCATTTTCTGTTGGCAAATATGCCCCAATCCCTAGTTCTCTTCTTACAACATCCGCAATCAGAACACTCATCGCCTGTCCTGTCCCACCTGCACTTCGAATAGGGCCTGAGAAAAATAGATCTACATAGTTTGATCCATCACTGTTTGATCCAAGTTGCACGTCAGCAATTCCTTCTAATGGAGCTACAAGTACGCCTTCTGTAAGTATTGCAAGTCCCGTTCGAATAGCTTGATCAAGTGCTTGTTCCGTGCTTTTAAATTTGTACTTTTTTCCATTGACAATGAATCGTGCCAGTTCAAGACTTACTAGTTCTCGATTTACGATTTTTTTTGTTACTTTTCTAATAATAGGGGCGATATCTTTTGGTCCAACAAGTTCTTCGACTCGTTGTGCAAGATCTCTTGCTTGAGGGATTTCAACATTTTGCATTGGGTCAAATCCTTTTTTTCGGGCTTCTGATGCAATTAGATAACATTGATCGATGTCTTTTTGTAAATGATTAAAATATTCTTGCATGTTTTTGCTTGCTGCAATTGTTTCAACTGTCTCACCGCCCATCGATTTTATTTCCCCAAAAAATGGTAAAAAGACATAATGAAGCATGAGTTGTTAATAGTTTCTAAAAAAAATATTCTAAGAATTTGATCTATATATTCAAAATTATTTAATGATATTGCAAATAATAAAAAGAAAAAAAGAGTGATGAAAAATAACTATATCATTTCACCTATTTCAACTTCATCATCTTCATCTAATAAATTCCAATTCATACCAACGATGATATCATCAGCCGTAGCATCATCAGAATAATAAGAATCGTCCTGTTTTTCCAATTTTTCTTTATAAATATTATATGTCAGAGTTATTGATAAAATAACAATCAACACAAAGATTAAAGAAAGAATTGTTTTCTTTTTCATAATCTAATTTCCTCCTTTAACTTCATAGACCTTAACATTTGAAAGATCCTTTGTCTTAGTGATGTTATTATCTAATTTATCATTCAGGTTCTGTTGCATCAGCTGATTTACTAATCCATCACCTTTTTCCAAAGAATTATTCAATCTGATATGTATCCTATCTTGTTTACGTACCTGAAAATCAGCAGATGTAGCAGTTAAACATTGTTGTGATTGAACTTTCATTTGGATTTTAGATTCTTTCATCTTTGAATAAACCTGGTTTCTTTGCGCGGATGAAATCGTATAAACCATTTCACTGAAATTTTGTTTCACCGACTCTATTGAACAATTACCATTACTATATTCAATAATCAGAGATTTATCCTTTATGCTAAGATATCCATACAATTTATGAAATTGATTTCCGTTATAAGCTCTAATACAAGTGCGGATTCTTCGACTAAGGATATCTAATTCTTTATCTTTATATTCGTTCTTTTTTAACCTTAATTCATTTATTGTCGCAGTATTCACAAGTGAATGAAGTGTTTCTCTAAAATCCTTAGTTAAGTTATGAGCATCACTTTTCAAATCGACAAAAGTCTGAACTGCATCAGAATCATCTGGATCAACAGATTGAACCTCGTCCACTAGAAGTTTCATTTCAGCAAGAATCGCTTCTAACATATACGTATCAGTGGTGTTTAAAAGTGAAAGAATGTATTCACCTTGATCGATATTTTTTTTAATTGCCTTTTCAAGCTGTAGTAAACGAACCTGGGCACCATAATTATCACTCATTATTTCTATTTCGTTTTGAGTCTCTTTATTTATCTCAAAATATTCTTCTGTTTCTTCTGCTAATACTAAAGGTATCATTGAACCCATGAGCATCAGCACCAAAATAGCACTTAACATTTTTCTCATAATATTACACATCCCAGAAGCCAAATATTTTTTTTAGACTTCTACATCATTTATTGGATGAAACAACATAAATACTCTCACCGAAAACTACCGGAACAAACCGGAACAAACAGCTTAATTTGCTATAATTAGGTTATTTTTCTTTCAATCTAATTAGATTTGACATTCCAGTCTGTTCTTTTTCAATCAGGCCCTTAAACTCAAGTCTTTGGATATTTCTAGAAACAGAAGCTTTTGGAATCCCAATTTCTCTTTGAATATCGCTTTGTGTTAAAGGTGCGCTATTATTAATTAAGATATTCATAATATCTTTCTGCCGTTGATTTAAACCTTTTAACATATCATCTTCAAACATTTCAGAAGATTTCTTTTTATCCGGATACTTAAAATATACAACTATAAACAATATAATAAAAAGTGATATTGTAATAATTAAACCAAGGTTCATATTCAATGCATTTGAAACCGAACCTTCATCATATTTATCAATTTGATATTGTACGATTACAGATAGATTGTTATTCTCTGCAAATCCATCAATAATAAGATGTTCTTCATGTCCCCCAATTCTAAAGGTACCTTCTGATTTTATGTAATTAATTGAAGTTCCTTTAGGGAATGTTATCGTATAAATATAATTTGAGAAAACCTCATTTTTTGTAATGTTTAACAGCCAAAAACTTTGATCCTTGGAACTATAGATTTCTGTGCTATCCGTTAATAAATCAGGGTAATTAGTTGTACCTGTAATTGTTACAAAACCGGATGTATCAACACTAATATCAACATCAGCATAATATCCTTCAGCATTGACACCATTTGTATATATAAGTAACATTAAAATAGACAAAATGAAAAGAATGTTATTTTTATTTAATTGTTTTAATCCCATCTTTCCCTCATTTAGAGATTGATTGTTTGTTTATAAACATACTGGCTTAATGAAAAATGAATAATAAAAATATTATAATTTATATTATAGAATCATCGTTATTAAATCCAAAATCAAGAAATTAATATAATTACAATCTGTGCAGAATGAATATAAAAAGAACGGATCATAGAACAGTATTTATTATTAAATTTATATCTAGACTCTAAAAACATACTAAAATTAAATAAAATTTAAATATAATAATATAGTTATAATTTTATTATTTGGGAGTATACATTAAATGAAAAAAAGAAATACAATGGTTTTATTTTTTATTATTATTCTTTTACTTCTATCTCCTCAATATAATTGTTACAGTATTTCAAATCAGATCAATAATAAACAGTTCACAATTACAAATGAACCTCTTGATGATTCAATGGATCAATACCAACTACTATGGAATGCAGGAATCGGAGTAGGATATCCAGACATATTAGCACAATCATTTAAACCATCAAAAAATATTCTCACAAGTGTACAGCTTCTAATTTATAAAACTGAAAACAGTCAAAATAATATTTCTGTAAGTATACGAGAAATGTTGGATGGAGCAGATTTGACAAAAAAAACAATTTCTATTGATGATATCTCTTTTGACAGAAGTTGGGTAACTTTTGATTTTCCTAATATCTCATTAGCATTTGATAAAACATATTATATCATATTAAAGCCACTTGGAGGAGGAATGAATCTTGTTTGGAATGGCTATGATAATAATAATTTTGATAGCTATGCAAATGGAGAAGCATGGTTGTTTACTGGAAATCAATGGTCAACTGAGGGATTTATCATTAAGGATTGGAGCTTTAAAACATATGGACATCACATTTCTCAACCACCGATGATACCAGAAAAACCTGTTGGTCCAGTAGATGGATATTCATGGATTACATATAATTATACTTCAAATTCAACTGATCCCGATGGTGATGACATCTGTTATGGTTGGGATTGGAATGGAGACGAAATAGTTGATGAATGGACTGAATTCTTTCAATCAGGCGAATCAATAAAAGTAACACATTATTGGAAACGATCCGGAACCTATCAAATAAGAGTAAAGGCAGCAGATGAATATGGTGTTTCAAGTGCTTTTTCTGATGTATTTGTAGTAAACATCTCAAATGATCCGCCTTCAATTCCTATGGCTCCAAAAGGCCCATTTTTAGGTTTTTCCTTTGAAGAATTTTTTTATCAATCAAATTCAAGTGATCCGGATGGTGATGACATCTGTTATGGTTGGGATTGGAATGGAGACGAAATAGTTGATGAATGGACTGAATTCTTTCAATCAGGCGAATCAGCTCTAATTTCACATACATGGGAGTCTACAGGTTTGTATAATGTTAAAGTAAAAGCTCAAGATGAAAAAGGGGCATTAAGTACTTTTTCAGAACCATTACAAGTAATTATTGTAAGTAGAGATAATACCCCCCCTGAAAAGCCATCTATTCCAATAGGTCCAAAATTTGGTCGCCCAGATATTTCCTATTCTTTTGGAGCTGTTGCTAATGATCCAAATGACGATAGAATTTGGTATTTATGGGATTGGGATGATGGTACAAATACAAGCTGGATTGGGCCATTCAATTCAGGACAACCATGCAATGTATCACATAATTGGAATCAAAAAGGATCATTTCAGGTTAAAGTAAAAGCACGTGACGAAATGGGTGAAGAAAGTGTTTGGTCAGATCCTGCACAAATGACATTACCAAAAAGTAAAAGTAAAAATTTTTCGTTTATAGATATGGTTTATTATTTTTTATTTGCGTTTCTCAATTCGAATACCAATATTGTATTTTAAATCAATCAAATCATCTCTTCTAATGGCAATATTTAATGAACATAAACGGGTTTATTATAAAGTCTGTGTGAAGTCCATCATAGTTACATTTCCAGTTTGTAAATCAGCAATGGGAAGTTTTGCAGGATTTGGAACGAAATTTAACATTTTTTGATATCCTGTTTGGTCCTGCCAACTTGATGCATTGATGAGGGTTACACCACGGTATTCGCCAAGATTTGCAAGGTGTACATGACCTGTGACAAAAATATCAGGTATTTTTTTTATGATCATGTAATCCTTATGTTCAGGTGCAAGAGGAGTATAACCCCCATAGAAAGGTGCAAGATGATGTTTTTGAAGCATGGTTTTCATGATTTCTATAGGTTCATTGAATTTTAGATGTTGGATGTTTGTTGCATAATCTAAGAGACTTTGTCCATGGTAAGAAAGAATTTCAACAGAATGAAGAGAAAATGTTGAAGGATTTGAAATAAATGTGATGTCGTTTGCCGAGAATAGTTTTTGAATTTCTTTTTCAAATGTTGGTTGTGGTTCTGCTGGACGTACAGCATCATGATTTCCAGGTTGGATAATAATTTTTATATAATCTGGAATATGAACAAGTTGTTTTGCTAGTTCCTCATATTGTTTATACAAATCTGGAATGGTTAGATCATTTTCTTGACCTGGATATACTCCAATTCCATCGACAACATCACCAGGTATAACTAGATATTTGATTTTTCCTGCAACAGTTTTTTGTCTTTTATTTCCAATTTCACAATTGATCCATTTCAGAAATGAACGCCATGATTTATCCATGAATTCACGACTTCCAATGTGAATGTCAGAGAGAAATGCTGTAACGATAGGTGCATGTGATATATGTTGTCGATTATGCATGCTAATATCAGGATAAATGACGTTATTAACAAGAAATAAATCGCCATTTTTACTTGGGGTACCGACGATTCCTATTATTTCATCTGTGATAATGTTCTCAGCAGCTGTGAATGCTTCAATGTTATTTTGGAGTACGATACATGGTAGAATTCCTGTGTCATCTTCAAGTTCAAAGAATCTATGACCGTTTTGTGTGGTTCTGATATTGTTGACAATGCCTATGAGCTGTGTTTCATCTTTTGATGACTTACTGACGCGTTTTATTGGAATGACTTGCATGAGTTCTCTTCGTTGAGTTCTAAGATATGATCTGAGGGTATCAAAACGATCTGCAAACAGTTTTTTGAAATCATTAGTTGTTCCTTCACAAAGGCTATTTCCTGTAATGTCACTAAGGATCTTTACTTCTGAATCATAGTCTTTTGCAACTGGTTTCCAGATTGAGGGTGAAATAAACAAAGGTGGTTGTGGTTTTTCTTTAATTGTTTTACATTTTGGTATTTGTTGTGATGGTTTTTCTAACATTATTGTTTGTTGATCTGTAATGGTTTTATTTTCTTCATTTAACGAGTGATCCAGTATTGTTTCTGGTTTGAAATCATTAGGTTCTTGATTCATTTTTTCTTCGATTTCTTTGATTATCTGGATAGTTAATACAAGAGGATACTCAGTTAGTTGATTAGCAATCATTTGTGAAAAATCTTTAGGGTTTTCTTTTGTAAGAATATACTCTAGGGATTCAGGTTGAACGAGTGTTCCATGTGTCGAGAATGTTTTAATAATTGATTCCATTATTTCCCCACTTGACCCATCATAATCAAAAAGAATTTTATGGAAAAATGATATAGACGATGGTGGTTTTTAGCCTTGCGGTTTCACCAATTGTTTATTGTATAAAAATTATGAAACCGTTGTGATTTTAAACAGTTCATCTCTCCTAATAATGAAAAAAAGATAGGAGAATGAATTAATTATTAGATGAGAAAATCAAAGAGTTGGCAAAGAAATTGATACCAGAAGGTATCAAACAAGGATTTCTGTTTCGGCATTGTCACTTCCAGGGTTGCCCAGTCACTTTCCTGATCAAACAAATCTCTTGCTTTCACTTGCATTGAATAGCTGCCCTCTTCTGCCCAAATATGAGAAATCGTAGCGATCTCATCTGATCCATATGGCCCCATGCAGACTTCTTCGGTTTCATCACCCCATGTAACACAATAATACACATCATCACCATCAGGATCAGTAGAAACAATATCATAGAATTGTTCTGTATTGACTTTTCCCTCTGTTGGACCTGTTATTGAAGGGATTTGTGGTGGACTGTTTTCAAGATTGGTGACACGAACAGTAATTTCTAAATCTCCATCACCAAGCCATGAGACAGAGACACTCAGATTCAGGTCATGTACATCTCGACTCCCACATCGCTCTATTTTTCGAATAAATGATGATTCAGAACTACCACCACCAACAACAATGCTATTTCCACCATCAAAAAATGCGGTTGGGTATGCAGCTACATTATAATCATTTATTAATCGTTCTCGTGCGGTCGGCACTTTATCTTCAATCATTGCAACAAAATAAAATGGGTACTCCCCAGTTTCATAGATATTATTTAATGCTTCAGCCATCGAAGGGCAATATGGACACCATGTTCCGGTTCCTTCTTCAATAAACACAGTATGAGTAAAGTTTTCATTGACAGTGTTATGACCGGTTTCTCCAGGTTCTGATCCTGCAGCAGCATCTACAAAATGGGCATTAAAAGGATTTTGAAAGGGAGGATATGCATATTTCTCTTCAGATACAGGATTAAATACGGCAGCAATGACAAAAACATTATTTTGAGACACATGTCCATCATAGACAATAGTATTTTCATATGTTTCTTGATATCCAATAGATAAAGTTTCATCCATGGCGAAATCTACAAATCCATAATGATACGGGTCTCCATCATAGTTTCTCCAAACGGACCGCGGTTCTGTTATATAGACACGTATTTGTCCCCCATATCCACTACTCTGTGAGGCCCCTATTTCTTTCATTGGCAATCCAATTACAGACAGTGAGGTTGTTATAAATAGAAGAGTAGTGACAAGCGTTATGATTATTGAACATTTTTTTTCTAACATATATATCCCTTTTTATATACTATCATAATTTTATATTATTTATATTTATTCAAGAATATCGAGATGTTAATTATTAAAATGAAAGCTTATTGGTTTTATCATTTACTGACTTAACGATCTTTAACAAAACCATTTATTATTTATAATTTACTACACAAAAGGATCATTGAAAAAATATCTTAAAGATGCAACTATTGCCAACTTAGTTGGAGAAACATGTATAAAGATTGCGATTAACATGGACCTCATTGATCAATCCAATGTTATATACATTCAAGGAATTCCCCATGCACAAATGGTACGCATGTTGTAAGACGGAAATACATTAGAAAGATACTCTTTTTTCTTATTTTTATTGGAATGTTATCCAATTGAATATTCTTTCAATAATCCTGAATTGACTTGGAAATGTGAAATACTCCTCCATGAAATCATATAATGACAGATTTTTTTTCTTTGATGTTGTAAGACTCATTGAAATAGCTTCAAAATCCATAGGATCATTTCTATTTTTAATGATTAATTCTCCACCATATTCCTGATTCTTTTCCATAGGTGCAATAATAGTTATATCAATTACAAGTGCCCCCTGTTGAGGTGTAAGATCATCCCCTTGACTTTTTGAAAATGTCCATTCACCACAAGTTGGCCATTCAACTATATCCCAATCAAGTAGCGAACCCTCATCACCACGATTTTCAATTTGAACTGTACCTCGTAGTTGTTCACCAGGATCAACATCCTGAAAGATAAGATCCCCCATACAAAAAAGATCTTCGAATAAATTATTGTTGTAATATAAGAAATTTCCTTTACCTGGATCCCAATTTGAATAAATCATATCAAGTGATTTTGAATAATAATATTCAACATCAATTGTATTTATCTCCTCTTTACAAATAGAAAACCATCCATGTTCTCTACTGAAAGTATATTCATCATCATTTAATTCAACACCATCACAACTAATTTTTGATATATATTGAATTGGTTGATGTGGCAGATAAAACAGTTGTTTATGCTCACTATTTGAATAGGTTTTTTTCATTAATTTTTGTTTTTCCAAAGTGGGTCCAATATCTCCAAAAAGTATTTTTTCAATGACGCTAGATACTTCTGAATTCCACTGAGGATTGTCAGAAAAACCTGATCCCTGATTATAAAATATTAATAAAGGATTCCACCAACCACCGGTTGCAAGATCTAAATGATTATCATTATTTATATCTGCAAGAGCAACAGCAGATCCAAAACCCCCAAAATAACTCCATGAGTGGTCAGTTTCAAAAAATGCATTTTCGATCCCATTATATTGTCTAAAAAGACCACTTCCCCTAAGTTGAGTATTATCTGTTACAAAAAGATCAATAATATCATCACCCGTAACATCCCCTGCTGTTAGCATGATTCCATCTTGATGGAAATCTTCTGATGTATTCCAACTAGTAGCTGTTTCTAACAATCCCTGCTGATTATGATACAGATAAATTTGATCACCTGTACCTGTCCCGATTAAATCAAGCCATCCATCATTATCTGCATCAACCCATAGGACCCCTTGATAATAATTCTGATCATCTGAAATCCAGCCCGGGTTTGATGATAACATACCATCAATATTGAGATATACATAACTATTATATGGATGATTTGGGGTATATGACCAGCCTGTTGCTACTGCAAGATCTGGTCTTCCATCATTATTCATATCTCCAAAATCAACTCCAAATGCATTGCCTCTAACATCTGCATTCCAGTC
>NJDG01000003.1 GCA_002254885.1 Thermoplasmatales archaeon ex4572_165 | reverse complement strand
CTTCCATAAGATGCTGTATCTTGTGCTGTGAGTTGTATTTCTTTACATCCTTGCATTATTGCATCTTCAATATTAGCTCTAATGACAGTTTTAGGGTAACTTGTTAGTTTCCCTCTTGCAAGTGTGGTGATACAATATGCACAGGAAAAATCACAGCCCTCAGATATTGATATAGGTGCAAAAATTGATGAATGTCTTTTTTTGCTTTGATATTTCTTGAATTGATCTGATGTTTCTGCAGAATTATCTAGATATGATAATAGAAGATGGATTTTACTAGGTGGTATACAGATAATGTTTTCATTGATTTTTTTGATTTGTTCGGATTGAACACTAGCCATACATCCAGTTACAATAATTTTTTTTTGCTGTTTTACATATTGTTCTATTTTTGAAAACATCCTTTGTTCAGTAGCAGAAATAACCGTACAGGTGAAAAGAAGAATAATATCTGCATCATCAATTTTGTCTACGATAAAAAAACTTGGATGTTGTTCAATTTGATGCCGGGCAATACTTGCATCACTATGATTTGCAGTGCAGCCGATTACTTCAATATATATGTTCATAACATAGATTAAACCATATAATCATAGGGTTTTATTTAACAACTTCCATGAAACGAGTTAAAACAAAGTTTTTATCAAGATTTGAAAGGAAATATCCAACACGTGGACCCTTTTTTTGCCCAAGAATAAATTGATAAATAGTTGAAAACGCAGTTTTCGCATCAATCTTTTGCTGCTCCATAATCGAATAAACCATATTATGAATTGATTCAGCATCCCAACTGATATCTTTTGCATCATCTAAAAATTGATTTAGAAACTCTTTTTGCTCTCTTGTAGCTGTAATTTTAGAGAGAGTTTTTTGTACTTTGAATTTTACTGAATCAGGTGCATAAGTATCTAACCAGAATAAAACATGATGAATTCGTTGGGTTATACGTTTTTCATCTGTCTTTGAAAGATTAGTAGGTAGTTGATTACTTCTTTGAAGCAGGGGTTTTAATTCTTGCCAATTCTGCTGAATTTGAACAAGTGTTACAAGATGTCGATAGGGAACCTGAATAGGAAGCTTAGTTGGAATATTTTTAGGTTGTGACAGCTCATAGATAACGTCAAGATCCTTTACACCTTTTTTTTGCTCCTCCTCACCAAAATACATCCGTTCAAACTGATCATATTCATCAACAAAAGATAACAATCCAAATCCAGGGTCAAAAGAGATATGTTTATTGGGCTGATTTTTCATGATGAGAAAACGTAAAACCTCTGGAGGCGTCATATTAAGCATTTGATCTGCAGATAATCCAGTTCCTTTTGAGCTATGCATTGCTCCTTTTCCCTTTAACAATATAAATTCATAAACTGTATAAGCAGGAGGGCTGAATTGATATATATCCTCAGCGATTTTTTCTCCGGTTTGCCGTGCACCGCCAACTGTTGCATGGTCTTTTCCAAAGGGTTCGAATGTAACATTGAGCATATTCCAACGAGCCGGCCAATCAACACGCCATGGAAGCTTACCAACTCCGCTCTCACGAATATCAACTGAACCTGAATAACCACATTTACAGCTGTATTCAATTAAGGGATATTCATAAAGAGTTGGTTTGGTAGTAGTGATTTTTCCACAATCATTACAGATAATATTAAATGGAAGCCAGTTTTTTGGTAGTGTTCGCTTTGAAATAGTTTCAATGATATTTCTAATTTTTTTTGTATTTTCAAGTGCAGTTTGAATCGCATCCTTATACATACCTTTTTTATACATCTCACTAGCTCGATAGATAATTGGATGAATTCCGATTTTGTTTAAAGATTCAAGAAATGCATTGAGATAATGATCTGCATAACTTTCATGATCGCCACATGGGCATGGAATATCTGATAGAGGCATGCTTACATATTTTTCAAAAGAAGAATCAAGATATGGATATCGTTTCCGAAGATGATCATAGTCGTCTGCAATATATATAAAATCTGCATCTGCTCCTTTTTTGATCAGCGAACGATATACTGCATCAGTTGTCAACACTTCACGCATATTTCCAATATGGATAGGTCCTGATGGCGTGATACCTGTTGCAAGTACATGTTTTTTATCTTCTTTAATTAAATCAGCTGCAATAACATCTGCCCAATGCATACATAGCACCTCAATAGTTTATAAAAATAAAAAGAGATGGGTTTAAATAACCCTAGCTCTGATCAATGCACGAAGTGGTACCTTTTTTATTTGATCTTGTTTCTTCTTATTTAAAATTGAGATAAGAAGAAGTGGTGTTCCTTTTTCTTTTGTTGTTGCGTTGATGGCAGAGATAAAAGTTTCTCCTGATCCTACAACATCATCAATAATCACAACATTTTTACCTTCAACACTTGCATAATTTGAAGAGAATGCACCAATTTTCTCATGATGGGGTCTAAACAATGCAAGTTCAAGGCCAAGTTTTTCTGCAATACTTGTTGCAAAAGGGATACCATTTAATGCAATTCCAACAACAGTATCAATTTCAAGATCATTATTTTCAACTTCTTCAAGGATAATGTCACATAATGCATCTGATATGAAACCAATTCTGGATGGATAAACACCAATGGATTTCCATCCAACTTTCAAATCACCCTCAGGTTTTTTCTCTTTTCCTTTATTAAGAAGCCATATGGCGGTTTCTTTAGATACATTAAGATCTTCTGCTATTTCATGATCTGTAAGCCCACTTTCTTTATATTTTAACGCTTTTTCAATAAGTGAATCAATTTCTTTCATAAGAATCACACATCCTTTTATGTGAGATGAATAGATATAAGGTATTTAGATGTTTTTCTTATCTTATACATCAAGACTTTCTAAAAACTATTTACAAACACAATAATTAAACATAATAAGAGGAATCAAATGATTGAAAAAGAAGCAATACAAAAAGCAGTATTTGCATTAAAGAAATCCAAGAAAAATGTTGCTTTAACTGGTGCTTGAATATCAGTTGAAAGTGGTATAGCACCATTTAGAGGAAAAGAGATGTTATGGGAGAAATACGATCATATGAATATGCACATCTTGAATCATTTATGGATAACCCTGAGAAATCCTGGATCATGCTTAAAGAGATGGGAAGACAAATCTTTAATGCAACACCAAATCCTGCACATTATAGTCTAACAAATCTTTAAAAAAGAGGAAAACTAGATACAATCATCACACAAAATGTTGATAACCTGCATCAAGAAGCAGGAAATACAAAAGTTATCGAATTTCATGGAAATTACAAGAAACTAACATGTCTAACATGTGAAAAGCAATACTCCTTTGAAAAAGAGAAAATCCATAATATCCCTCCACTACCTCAATGCCAATGTGGATCCATACTAAAACCTAATGTTGTTCTATTTGGAGAAACACCATCTTTATCTGCAATAGATCAATCAGAAAATGCAGTAGCTTCCTGTGAAGTCATCTTAATAATTGGAACCTCTGCGATGGTATGTCCTGCTGCAAATCTTCCAATTATTGCAAAAAAATATGATGCAATAATGATAGAAATTAATACAGAGCCTACACAACTTACAATAAATCTTACGGATATATTTTTACAAGGAAATGCTGGTGAAATTCTTCAAATAATTGAAAGATATTTGTGAATTGCGGATATGTAAATTTTTTTTGAATTCATTAGGATTGAAATGGAAAAACTATTATATTGGTTCTTGATGTAACTTTTTACTAGTAATTTGGTAGTTTGATTATTATGGCAAAGAAAAAGAATGAAGGATTTCATTCCTCTGCAGGATTAATTAGATATTATGATGCTGAAGAAAAAAGTGCATTGCAAATACCTCCATGGTTTGTTATAGCATTGAGTATTGCAACGATGATTGTGATTACCACTGCACATCTTACAATTCAGCTATAGGGAAAAAATTATTTTTTTTACTATTTTTTCAATATTTCTACTGTAAGTTGTTTTGCTTGTTCTAATGCCTCATCAACACGATCAAGATTTGGACCACCACTTTGTGTCATTCTTGGCCGTCCTCCACCACTTCCACCAAGGATTTCTCCAATTGCTTTTACAATGCTTTCTTGAAGATTAATAGGAACATTTTCAGATGCAGCAGATGTGATTTTTTTACCATCATAGATATGTACAATATAGTTTGGTTCAGTGATAATAGCTCCTGCTGTTGCATTAGATTCCATCGATATCTTTGCAGTAATTACTTTAAATTCTGTACCTGGGATTGATTCAGCTTGATCTTTTAATGTTTCAATGGTTTCCATATCAATTGTTTTTTTCTGTTTTTGATTCTTTTTCCAAAGGTCAAATAGATATAAACTTGCAACAGAAAGATTAGTAAATGATTTTTGTTTTGTAGGTTTTGCTTCTTTAATGAATCGTTTTATGGTTTTTTCAAGTTGATTGATTGGAACGGAAAATAAATCCGATGTCTTTTTCAATTCATTGGAAATGTGTTCATTAGTTGTAATTGTAAATATTGGTTGAAATGATTCTATAATCTGTTTGTAATGCTGTTGTTCCTCTTTTTGATATGCATCCACCATTTTTCCTGCTGCAAAAATAATACGGTTAACTCCATCCTGGATACGTTCTGATCGAATGATCCGTATTTTTTCAATTTCGGCAGTATTATTTACATGTGTTCCACCACATGCTTCAACATCGACACCTGGAATATCTAGGACTCTGATTTCATTTCCTGGTGGTACTCCCCCCTGATAAAGTCGAAAACCAAACTGTTTTTCAGCAGTATTTCTATCTAAAATCAGTTTATTTACTGGAACATTCATAGTGATGAATTCATTTGCTCGTTTTTCAATTTCTTTTACTTGTCCATCTGTTAACGGTTCAAAATGGGTGTAATCAAAACGAGCATCAGCATATCCAAGTTGAGATCCAGCTTGCCAAATATGAGCACCAAGAATATCTTGTAAAGCACCATTGATGATATGAGTGCCAGTATGATGTTTCATAATAGTGTATCGATGATCCCAATCAATTGTTCCATGAACAAAATCATCTTTTTTAAGCTCACCTTTAATGTGATGGAATATAGTTCCTTGTTCTTTTGTAACCTCGGTTAATGGCAGATTAATTCCATCTTTTAAGAAAAATCCTTTATCTCCTGGTTGCCCTCCACCTTCAGGATAAAATGTGGTTTTATCTAGAATTACTCTTGTCCCTTGTGAAGTTTTTTCTGCAAATAGAACCGTTGCATCAAATTCTTTTAAGTAATGATCTTTGTAATACAATGATGTTGTTTCTGGAAGTTTTTCATTTCTTTCTTTCTTTTCCTGTTTTTCTGTTCTATGAGTATGCAATTCAGCAATCATAGATTCAAAATTTTCTGGGATGCTTACGGGAATCTGTTGTTTTTGTGCTATTTGCTTGACGATTGATGGGGGCATTCCATGAGTGTCATAAAGAGTGATGAGTGTATCTGAATCAAATTGTTGTTTTTCCTTAATCAATCTATTTACAAGAAGTTTGCCTTTTGAAATTGTATCTGAGTATCGTTTTGTCTCAACATTAAGCATTTTTTGAATTTGATTTTGTTGATTAATCAATGATGGAAAATCTGATTTTAGTAAAAGTAACTGATAGTCAACAAGATCTATCAATGAAGCATCAAGATGTAATGATTTTATAAATCTAAGACATCGACGAATGAGCAATCGTGCTAGATATCCAGCTTTAACATTAGATGGGACAATGCCATCTCCAAGCATAAATGATAACGATTTTGAATGATCTGCAAGGGAATACAATATTTTTTTATCTTCTAAATTTTTTGCATGATCTGAAATCCATTTTATTGTTTCATTAAGGACGGTTTCATATACTGTTTTTGATCCATTAGTTATCCATGCAATACGTTCAAGGCCATACCCTGTGTCAACAATATTTAATGGATTGTTTGTATATTGTTCATTTGCAATAGTATATGTTCCAGCAGAATCTGCTTTCATATTCATAAACACTAGCGTTGCGATTTCAAGACCTTTTGCAACTACTTCTAGACAAGGCCCGGCATTTCCACCGCCATTCCATAGTTCTTCTTTGTAGTTTATTTCTTCTTTTGGAATTCTAATTGTGTTTGTAAAGAAATCATTACAATATTTTACAGTATCTTCTTTAAAATAGATTTCATCAACATTTTTATTAAATGCATGATGCCCCATCATTTCAAAAAGAGTGAGATGTCTACCGCTTTTACCTACTTCATCTAGATCATTAAGTCGAATGCATGGTTGTGAAATAACAAGAGGATTTGCAGGAGGTGGAACCTCTCCAGAAGTTACATGTGGTTGAAAATCTGCAATGGATGCAATAGTTAGATATATGTCGGTTCTCCATCGAGCGATAACAGGCATCCGTTCATTTGTGATTGGAAAATGAAGTCTTTGATGATTATGTTGTTCAAAATATGATAAGAATCCACTCCTAACATCAGATAGACTCATGGTTTTTTTACCAATAGGATTATTGATAAAACTGAATGGAACACAGGGTTGATCACCACAAACTATACTTTCAGGTTGTAATGTCCAGAAATATGCTCCACAGGATACACATTTTTTTCTTGTATATCCTTTTTCTTGAAAGTATTGGAGATTGAGTTCTTTTTTTAGAAATTCGTCCATTGTCACTCACATTAAATTGATTTGTTTTTGATGAAATAGAAAATTGCTTTTTAAGTTTGCCTTTCCATCTTTATATTATCAATAAAAAAAATATCTTAATAATGAGAAAAATATTTATATGTAAATGTTGATAATATTTGATTGTTTTTAAAGCATTTGGTTTTATGTCGTATGAAGAAATCGTTCGAAATCCTTAATAAAGACTTTATTATTGTACCCTCTGTTTTAACAACGAAAATCATTGAGGTTTCAAATGGCTGAATCGGTTGAAAAAGTAAGAGAACTGAAAGATGAGCTTCAGGAAAAAGCGAATCAATTAAAAGAAGAACGAAATAATCTTCATAAAAAATCAAAGTTACTTGCAGAAGAAAGAGATGCATATAATTCAACGATTAGAAAGATTCGAAATGAAATAAATGAACATAAGCAAAGTCGTGATGAACTAAACGAACGTGTAAAAAGTGTGAAAGTTCAGAGAGATAATTTAAATCAGAAATGTTTTGAAATTAAAAAAGAAATTCGAGATATTGAAAGAAAACGTTCCTCATCAGATGGAACAAACATTGGAGTACTTCGAAAACAACTACACGTTCTTGAAACAGAACAAATGACAAAACCAATGTCTCCCCGTAAGGAAAAAAAGCTTATTGAAACAATTTCAGGTTTACATGCAAAAATTAAGGAACAAGAAGGAATAATCAATCAAGACCCTCAATTAAAAAAAGTTCTTGATGAAGAAATACTTTATAAACAAAAAGCTGAAAAGCAACATGAAACCGTGGAATCTCTTGCATTAAGAGCTCAGCAAGAACATGAAAAGATGATTAATTTGATAAATAAACTCAACAATCTCATTCAAAAAGTAAACCAAGTTCATGAAACTATTGTTAACAATAAAATTAAAGCAGATGATGTTCATAGAGATTTCATTACTAATGTGGATAAAATCCATGATCTTGAACGTCAGCTTTCATCTTCTAAGACTCAACAGTCCAAAAAGAAACGAAGTGAAGAAGACGCTACAATTCATAGAGTGGCAAATGAGATTTATGAAAAATTCAAACGCGGTGAAAAACTTAGCACTGAGGATTTAATGACATTACAAAAAGCAGGGTTGCTTTAGATTAACAATTAGCAAATGTAATAATTGATTTCAAATTAGTGAGAGTTGGGTGATATATATGCAATGTGAACTCTGTGGAAATGAATGTAGTGGCCGTTGTAAACCAGCAATGGTAGATAAAGTAAAAATGGTTTTATGTCCCAGGTGTATCCAATATGGTGAAGGGGTAAAAGAGATTCAAGGATCTCCTATACATGTACATAAGTCATTGGTGAGAAGGAGCAATAGATTAAAAGAAAAAGATGTTTATGAAAAAATGAACATTGAACTTATCTCCAATTGGGATGATGCTATAAAAGATGCACGAAAGCAAAAAGGCTTAACCCGAGAACAACTTGGTTTTAATATTGGGGAACCAACTGGTACTATTTCAAAGATGGAGAAAGGTGAGCTCCGTCCTTCCGATAAAGTTGCTAAAAAACTTGAAAAAGAACTGAATATCACATTATTTGAGGAAGTAAAAAAAGTTACTCCACAACATACATCAAGTGAATCTCAAGGTTTAACTCTTGCAGATTTTATTAAAAAGAAATGAGTTCTTTTCTATGATTTCAATATCTAAACATAGTAAAATAAATGAAGCAATTAAAAATGGATTTCTTGTTGTATATCCAACAGATACATTATATGCATTAGGCGCAAATGTTTTTGATGAAAAAGCAGTTCATCAGGTTTTTTCTATAAAAAAACGTCCTCTTTCCCTTCCAATACCTATCGCGGTTTCATCGGTTGAAATGTTAAAAGAAATTGCAATTCTTACCCCTCTTGGAAAAATTCTTGCTGAACATTTTTTACCTGGACCTTTAACATTGATCTTGGAGAACAAGTCAGTATCAACAGTTGTTACAGCAAACAAGAAGACAATTGCAGTCCGCATTCCTGATGACCCAATTGCGTTGAACCTTATTGAAAAAACAGGGCCATTAACTGTAACTAGTGCAAATATCCATGATCAACTAACCCCTACAACGATTTATGAAATTCGGAATATGTTTAAATCGGAATCTATTGTAACATATATTGATGATGGAGAAAGAAATGGACTTGCATCAACAATTGTTGATGTCACTTCTAATGTCCCGATGATTCTTAGAAAAGGAACAATATCATCAGATGAAATTGATGCTGTGGTGTCTTAATAGTATGGATGAAGAAATAAAGGATAAATATTTTAAAGCAGGTGAAATAGCTGCGTTAGCACGTGATAAAGGAGTTGAAAAAGTAAAAAAAGGTGCATCCTTATTAGAGGTTGCAAACTATATCGAGTCATTGATATATTCAAACAATGCAAAACCTGCATTTCCTGTAAACATCGCAAGAAATCATATCGCTGCTCATTTCACACCCAATCCAAAAAACACTCAGGTTTTCAAGAAAGGCGATCTTGTTAAAATTGATGTTGGTGCTCATATAGATGGATACATTGCAGATACCGCTGTAACTGTGGAAGTAGACACCGATGTCCATTCGTCTCTTTGTGATGCATCTAATGAGGCATTAAAACATGCAATAAAAATGATGAAACCTGGTGTTTCATTGTCAAAAATAGGTGAAACCGTTGAAAAAACTATAACCTCCTATGGTTTTAAACCAATTGAAAATCTCACAGGACACAGTTTAAATCGTTTTGTTCTTCATGCAGGATTATCCATCCCAAACGTTCCATCGATTAATCTTTTAAAAAAACCACATGTTGATGATGTCATTGCAATAGAACCCTTTGCAACAGATGGGTATGGAAGAGTGATTTCGGGTAAAGGAAGTAATATCTATATTGCCCAAGCAAGTAAGTCCCTTAGAGGGTTACGGGAAAAAAGGAGTAAACTTCAAATAAAAAGAATAAAAAAAGAATTCAATTCTTTACCTTTTGCATTTCGATGGTGTGAGAAACTCTTTTCAAATGCAGAAGTAAGCATTCAGCGACTTACATATCTTAACTTGTTACATCATTTTCCGCAATTAATCGAACAAAATAATGGAATGGTCTCACAAAAGGAACATACGGTGATTGTCACAGAAAATGGTTGTGAGATTACTACTCTTGGAAAAAATGAAGAGGTTATTTGAAAACTATGATATCAACAAAAAATAATAATCAAGCAATTTCTATTATTGAATTCTCTGATTTAAGTTGGAAACAAATCGATGAGTTACCAAAAGAAAAAACCGTGTTTTTTCTACCTATAAGTCCTATGGAGGAACATGGCCCGCATCTTCCAGTTGGTACTGATTTTTTAACTGCAAAGGATACTGCAAAAGATGCAATTAAAGAATTAGGAAAGACTCATAAGGATATTACCTGTGTTCTTCTTCCACCAGTACCTCTTGGTTTTTGTAAATTCAATACTGATTTTCCTGGTTCAATTTCTGTATCCTCTCGAGTTGTTCGTGAGGTTGTCATTAGTTTTGGTTCTGCACTTGCAAAACATGGTTTTTCAATGATGATGATCTGCACATACCATATGGCATTAAGCCATCTAAAAGGAATTTATCAAGCGATGCATCATCTCAGGAAAAAATATGGTATGAAAGTATGTGAGCCATGGTCTCCAGTTTTTCATACTGATACAATTGAGAAACAAGAACCAAAACTAGGTTTTGATACAAAAAAAGAGATACATGCTGGATTTCGTGAAACCTCATTGATGAAATATCAATATCCATATCTTGTTGATCCTTGCTATAAGGAGCTGCAAAGTATTTATCGGAATCTAAGTTCACCTAAGATGATAGGGAAAACCTTTAAAGAACTTGGATTAAAAGATGGCTATGTGGGAAGCCCTGCAAGAGCAGATGCAGATTATGGACGATGGTTTTATCAACTCACTGTTGACACATATGTGAAAGCAGCAATTGATCTATATGAAAATAATGAACTTCCAGATCTTCCAGGTAAAGTGAAATCAATGATGAAACTTCTTTTTTGGCAATGATTAGTTAATTCAAATTTGCCATTTATTGTTTAATCCGTTCAAATAATGCAGAGATCATAAGGGGCATAATAAGAGTTGCATCTCCTTCAATTGTGATATTATCAGATTCGCCCTTTATTTTTCCCCATGAAATAGCTTCGCGGGTTTGTGCACCACTCAGACTCCCATCATATTCAACTGCGGTAGTAATATACACAGTGTAATCCAGTCCATCCTTGAACTGATTCCACCAGATTGTATGATGTTTACTGATCCCCCCACCAATGATGAATGCACCACTTTTATCTGCATCAAATACAATATCTGATAGTTCTTGTTCATCTTGGAATAGATCAATGGTAAAATCACGATGGTTTTGATAATACATCCATAGCTGAGATCCAAAAGCACCATCAGTGATACCAGGTACATAGAAAGGAATCTTATTTTTCCATGCCCAATATAACAATGATTCATCCTTCTTTTCATCATTTTCTATTTGTTTTCCAAATTCCCAGATAATATCTTTTGTAGACCATTTTGTCTTATTTTTACATATGGATGAAAGTATTGGTTGCATTTTTTCTTCAAGTATTGTGCCGTAGCATTCATTGGGTATGAAAATATTCCCAAGTCGGTTAATACCTTTTTTATAAAGAACATTATCATCTGTGGTAAAGGATCCATGGTAATAGTCACGCCACAGGCGTGCAAGATCATGATCAAGAGTTCCTGTTGTTGTGATTACTACATCAAAAAGCTTTCTTTTCAACAGCTCTTTGATAATACCACGAGTACCTGTTGAACAGATGCAAGCTGGAAAGGAAAGAAATCGAGTACATGATGAATCATTAATCATTTCCTCAAGAATATCTACTCCATCTGCAACTTTTTTCGCAGTAAAACCGCCTGAATCATACAAGGCTTTTATGAGCTGATTTGAAGTCATTGATTCAGCTGGATTAATGTCTTTTACGGGTATTTTCTCAAACATGTAAATATAACCTCAATATTTCTTGTTAATAAATAGCAAATGATGCATAACCAACACATGCGCTACTATCTGGATGGACATCATATGATGTCCCATATTTAAGTAATTCTACGCTAGATGAACCAAGTTTTTTTGATGCTGTAAGAACTGCTGCGACAGGACCGGATCCACACATGGAGATATTATTCTTATCAACAGTGTCGATCAATCCTGCTGGATTCATTTTTTTTATCATTTCAATCACAGATGTATCTTGTTTGTAAACATATTCATTTACCTTGCTGTTTCTTGGTGACATCCGCCCATAGGTAATACCTTCATGAGAAAAATCAGTACTAGCGATAAGAATCACATTTCTTTTTTCTTTTTGTATGGCATCAGCAAGTTGTATGCCTATATCTCTTGCAGTCTCATAATCCTGCATGATCATGGCGATTGGGACGATTGAAAATGGTTTTCCTTTTGAAATATATTGAAGAAATGGCAGTTGCACCTCAATACTATTTTCTTGATACTTCATAGTATGGTCATCAGGATCAATGATTCCACCTGTTATCCTTTGAACTATTTCTTCATCAACGGGAATATTCCCAAGTGGAGTTTCCCATGAACCCTTTGATGACATTGCAACACCTGACCCCATTCCACTATGATTTGGCCCAATGATAATAAACACATCAGCAAAACCTGCATCAAGAATCAAATCATATGCATATGCTGCAATACTTCCAGAAAAAGGATAACCTGCATGAGGAACAATAACTCCCTTTAATTGTTGTTTTTTTATGTTTCTTTCTAAGATAGTACCAGGACCATTTTCTGAAAAGAAACATGTTTTTATCTGATTATTGAGTTCTATTTCTCCTGCATCATAGAACATACCTGATACAGTTGCTTTTCTTATCAGTTTCATAATGATTCAACTACAAAGTATCTGATGTTTGTTTAAATGGTTCATGGTATTTTGGTACAAAACCTTATAAATAGGTTGAGGAATTCGGCATAAAAAAAATTCGACCTAAAAGGGAATATTTATGGAAACGGTATGCCACATTGAAATCATCAAAAATGGTCATGAATTTGTTGCACGTGTCCATCTATCAAATGGCGCGACAAGAGAATATCGTCATCATATATTTGAGGATGCATTAACTGAAATGGTGATTGATCTTCAAGAAGAAATTGCAGAATAGACTTTATTCTCTAATTATTTATTGCCCAGTTAAAAGAACAACTACAAGGATAATACCGATGAGAGCATACATTGCATAAACAATTAATTTCCGTCTCTTCATCATTATAGCATATCTTTTTTTACATTCCTCTGAACAATATGTTTCTGAAACAGGAATTGCTTTTCCACAAATTTGACAATGATTATGTTGTTTTATGATATCTGACATGAAGAACCACTCCAACGAAATAGAAATATGTTATTATCTTTCAAATACTTATCCATTTTCAAAGAATAAGAACTTTATTATTTTGAATGGTTATTCTTACTAATGAATAAAGAGGAACACCTGTTTTTTCAATGATATTTTCTGCATTATCTCCTTTATTAATGATTACAAAACCTGCTTTTATAGTTACATTCATCGCTTGTAATGTTTGGATTATTGCACTAAAAGTTCCACCTGTACTAATAATATCATCTACAAGAACAATTGTTTCATTTTTTTTTATTCCATTGATAAAAAGCTCTGATTTTGAATATCCCGTTTCCTGTTGTACACAGATTTCATCAGCAAGGCCATAGCAACGTTTTCGAATAATCGAAAAAGGAACATTCATTTCTTTACTTAGAAGTGTTGCAATGGGAATGCCCATTGCTTCAACAGTAACAATTTTATCAAAAGGAGTTAAAGGTTCAATTTTATCTTTCAGATCAGAAACTACATCTGTTAGAAGATCGGGCGAAATCAAAGGAAATCCATCTGAAAGTGGATGGATCATGTATGGATAATTTCCACGATTAATGATGGATGATGTTAATAATGATTTTTTTAGTAATTGGCTCATATCTCCCCTGCTTTTTTACAAACCTCTTTTAAAACAGGTATAAAATTATCAATATGCTCTTTGGTAATCTGGGGCATACATACAATACGAATACTTGAAAGATGATCAACTGGATTTACTCTCCATCCTTTTTGTTCAAGCATTGTAACAATTTTTTGAGGTTTTTTCAATCTAATACATATTACATTTAACTCTGGATCAATTACAAGAGAAAGGCCCATATTTTGAAATTGTTCACACGCATAAAATGTAGTATCCATACAATGATTAGCAATTTCTTGATATCCTTCAAGACCAAGATAACGAGTAACTGCATACCCTGCTGCAACAGGTCCACCTGAACGTGTTCCAAGGATGCCTGCTTGTTTTGTACTGTTAATGCAAGATGAGAGAACACTGATTTCATCTAACCATTCTTTCTCTCGTAAAATGATTGTACCAAGAGGAATTGCTGCAAAACCCATTTTATGTGCATCAATTGAAATTGAACTCACACCATCAATACTAAAATCAAATTTACCTTGATGGAGGCCTAGTTTCTCTAAAAATGGAATAATAAAGCCTCCGAATGCTGCATCGACATGAAAATAGACATGTTCGTCATTGCAAATTTCACCAATTTCTTCTATTGGATCTATAACTCCAAGATCCGTTGAACCTGCGATACCAACAACAGCTGCGGTTTTTGATGAAATACGTTTCTTTATTGATGCGGCATCCATCTTGAAATCAGAAGTAAGAGGAATTGGTTTAAGTTTCATGTCCATAAGAGTTGCAATTTTTTGAAAAGAGAAATGTGCTGATGCTGGAATTATAATTTCTTGATTCTGTGAAAGCTGCTTTGCAATCCACATCCCCGTAATATTTCCTTCTGTTCCGCCACTTACAGTAAGTCCTGATGCTGATGGTGGGGCGTTAAGTAAATTTTGGATAAAGAAAATAAATCGTTTTTCAATTTCACGTGTTCCTTTGAATAGCCCTGGATCCCCAATATTAGTTTCTAAAAATATATCATATGCTTTTTTTGCGATGGGGTGAGGTTGACTACACATGGAACCTAATATATGGCCTGAATTGAAATGATAATCCTTTTCGTGAAATTCCTGAAGTTCTTTCAGGATTTCTTTTTCACGATCATGATGCACTTTTTGAAGCAACATAGAAATATATGACATCAGTTTCCTTACTAAAAGATTTCGATTGTCTTGTATTAATTTTTTCCATCACATTTTAATACTCGTAATTGTATTTTGGTTGTATGATGGAAAAAAAGGTTGAGGCAGAAGAGGTAACAACATTTCTAAAACTTCCTGTTTACACGCGAGAGGGACAATATATTGGACATGTTCAAAATGTTTTTATTGATTTAGATGAGAAAAAAGTGAGCAGTTTACTTTTGACTAATACTAATCCAAATCTTGTTGAAGGAACTGTTGATGTTGCTGTTCCCTATAGGTGGGTAAATGCTGTTGGAGATATTATACTTCTATCATATTTCCCAGACCGTGTAACAACAACAAAAAAGAATGATGAACCTTCTGAAAATGACCAATCAGATATTGATGTTATAGAATAAACTTCTTATTCTGTTCGGTTTCTTGTTAATTTCAGTATAAAATCTTTATAATTAATGTATATATTGCTGAAAAAATGGATTATTTTATATACAATGAACAACATAAAATTATAGTTGAAGTTAAATATATTGTTTAAATAGTGTTAGCAAATAAAGACTTGTACAACAACATTTAAATATATATAAAACAATGAAATATTATTGCCAGGAGGCAAGATGTATATGAAAAAAATGAGATATTCAAAAACATCATTAGTAACCATATCAATAATCGCCCTAATTATATTATTAGCACCTTCTGTTTTTGCAGGAGTTTTCAAGTTGGTCATTTATCCACCTATGACTCCAATTAAACCAGGAATAGAGATGAGAGAAGTAGATGGAGTTCATCAACTAATTCCTAGTGGCGTAGATAATGTATTGCCATCTTTTTGGATGAGCCAATATACATTTATTGAAGTTAAAGAAGCACCATCGTGGGCTTCGGTCAGTTTTCCTGATTCTACCCCAATAACACCTCCAGATAGTGTTGAATATTCAATAAAAGCAATAGTTGCAGTTTCTGAAGATGCTCCTGCATATGAATTTGGTACGGTTAAACTTAGTATTACTACTGGAAAATTTATGAGAACAATATTTCCATCTTGGTTTCCAATGTGTAATGAATTCAATATGGATCAATCATTTCAGATACAGGCAGGTTATCTTCCTTTATTAACTGCCACTAACCCACCTGCAAAAGAAGGAACACCAAACACAAATATCAATCATATGCTTCATTTAGTTAATAATGGAAATGCTCGATCTCTAATTGAATTTACAGTAGATTATGATGCTATTCCAGATGGATGGAGTATAGCACCACCTGCATCACTGTATATCAATAAAGGCGAGTCAATCGATGTCCCTGTTGATATTTATTCTCCAAGAACTTTTGGATATACTGATGAATGGGCACAAATTCCAATTAAAATGAATATGAGGTCCGTTGTTGAACCAACAGGTGATTCAGCTAATTATACTGTTACGGTTTCAACTCATTGTGTTGGTTATTATGCACCGGTTCCCGGTGGAAACAATCCAGCAATGCTCTTTGGATCAATAATTGGAATAATAATTTTGATTATTATTGTTATAATCGTCACAGTGAAAATGATTAGAAAATCGTCTTTTACTACGAAATTAAAACTTCCACGAAGGAAAAAAGAGGAATAATTTTTCCTTTCAATTTTTTTTTAAAATTCGAAAGAAATAATAGCACCTTTTTTTATTAGTATAATATATGCTATGTGAGGTGTACCATAATGAATAAACGATTAATGGTAATTATATTTATTTTATTTTCAACAATAATGATAATGGGATGTACTGGTGATGATAGTAAAGATACCGATGGTGATAGTATATTAGATGCATCTGAAAACCTAGGTTGGCAGATTACTATATACAATATCGATGGAACAACTGAGAAAAAAATGGTTTATTCTGATCCAAATAAAATTGATACTGATGGTGATGGTTTAAATGATTATGAGGAGATGATTGCATTATCAGATCCTACAGATTCAGATACTGATGATGATGGCCTATTGGATAATGATGAAGAAGATTCTAGTTTAATACACTTTGATTCTTGGGTTATTAATGTTAAAGAACAAAATGTATCAGTGATAGCAGATTATTCAAAACAAGGAAATTTAGCAACACAATACGATTCAGATTTCGATGGATTAACTGATTCAGAAGAATATTTAAAAGGATCAAATCCTGGAGATGAAGATACAGATGGCGATGGAGATGGTGATTTCATTGATCCAGAGCCACTTTGGAATTTACAAGTCAAGTTCATTATAAATAAATTTACGTTAAAGAAAAATATGGATGTTGGTGGGGGTGCTAATCTATATTTTGCAATGGTAATCGGAGATGAAACCATTTCGAAAGAAGAAGTATGGGATGTCTCATTGAATCAAGAAAAACAAATCAATTCTGAATATATTGTTGATTTTCCGGATAGAAATGCATATGGTACGAATGAAGTAAAAATTCGGATTGCAGCTTACGATGAAGATGATCTTTTTGATGATCAATATATTGGAATTGATGGATCTTCGGAACAATACTCCATTCAATATGATATTGATAATATGGAAGTTACAGATTTTTCTACAATCGGAGATGAAGGAAATCTCAATTTTAGTATTGAGATTCTCAGAACTTAAATAATAGAAATCTGAATATTCTATATAATTTATAAATATACAATATTAATCAACTTGATGTCAGATCATAAAGATTGAAATGATGAATACTTGTTATATCTGCTGTTATTTCACCTTTGGCAAAAGAAATGTATATATCTCCCGTTTCGGGGATTGCAACCCATTGATTCCAAGGATCTAGGCCAGTATTGAATAGATTTGTAACAATTGCGTATCTGATATCTGTTTTTCCTCTGTATACTCGTTGTAACATAGGTAGAGCATTGCTTTTATTTATATTTCCATGCATCCGTTCAAGCTCGGTACTTAACACATCATAGTGAATCCAGGAGCCAGAGGATGGAACATTTGAAAGAAAATAATATGTATTCGCATAGAACTGATTTAAACGAAATAAACTCATAAGATATGGGAAAAAACTTGGATTGTAAAAAGCCCTTTGGGTTTTTGATATGGTTTTATTGATAAAAATATTGGTTCGTCTTACAAGATGATCTAGTTTCCAGAAAGGACGATTTGATTCAGTAGGATCATCCCAGGTTCCAACATATGAGTAATTTGCGGTTTGTTCATTGACAACTCCTTTGGGGATGTTAGAATCAGAAATAATATAGCTTAAAGCATTGGTTCTATTTGATTGAACAATATTTAATACTTCATCAATTGAGCTGGAATAATCAAGAGCCTTTTTTAACCTAAAACCCAAAGGTATACCAATAGTGTCAACATCATTGCTGAATCCAGATACCCAGCTAATGCTGATTCCTTTTTCATTCATACCACCATACAGCCCCATATCTCCTGCAACTGAAGGGGATAAGGATAGATATCCTTGTTCTGGTTTTCTAATGAGAATGACTTGATTGTCATGAACATAGGTGTTACTATCTGGATCTTTAAAAAGTGGACTATCTAAACTTCTAAAATGTATTAATGTTTCATCTTGTGTTGCATCTCCCCAAGCAGAAATTCCGCTGCAATACATAGTGATTTCGTGTTGATTTAATAAAGATTGAGTCTGATTTGAATAACTCAGGTTCGCTCCGTCAAGAAGACCTTGTATTTCATCTTGATATATCTGTGGAAGCATGGAAAGATTTGTGATTTGCCACCATTCAAACAATGTATCTGAAAGAGTAGCTAGATCTTTGGGACATCGATAATAAAATGCTCGACAATTTTTATAGATTTCATCTTTGAGAAGATATCCATATTGATATCCCATCTGATAATGAGATCCTGTAACATAAATTACTGAAACCCCCTCAATTTCTTCTCGCCAACAACCATTAAGTAAATCTTCTTCAATGTCTGCTGTATCATAGGATTGAACAAATACTGCAGATAATAAAAAAAATTGCACTATAAAAAATGGGATGATGATGTTTTTGATTTTTAGATGTTTCATTTAAATATCACTTTATTTATTGAAAGTAAATCCTTATATTTTAATATTATATAACAAGCAATATTATTTAAATAACTTTTGTTAACGGGTCTTTTTTTTTATTAAATATGATGGATGGTTCTAGTAAATGGGGAGAAGTTTAGGAATGAATGGAGAGATTATAAGAAATAATATGAGCGAATACATTACCATGATAATCCATACATACTTATTCCATTGAATGACCTTATATCCATCAAATGATTTAAATGGTAGAAGATTAAAAGATCCAAACACAATATTAATCAGACAAATAAACCCGATCATCTTAGGTATAAGCCCTATTGAATCTGTAAATAAAGTAAGATAAACAGGTGTAAACATACTTGCAAGAATTATATTTGCAAGGGGGCCTGCAAGAGCAATATGACCTTCTTCAAAGACTCGAGGTTCCCCTCGAAACATAACAGTACCTGGTGCTGCGAAAACAAAACCTGTTGTGATAGATAAGACCAGTGATATCAGTAAGGATTTAAGATTCATCCGAAACTCAGACCATAATCGATAATGTTGAGCTGTGAGTTTATGACTCATTTCATGAAAGAAAAATGCGCAAAAAACAGCGATAATCGACAGAGCAAACCCTTGTTGAAATCTAGGTAGATTAAAACCATTCAAATAAGACCAAAGAACATTATTAAGGCTTAACGTAAATGTGAAACATATGATAAGAATCATCATAGCTGTTGTAATATGGATCAGTTCAAGACGACTGAATGAACCTTTTTTACCCATTTCAAGTGTTCCTTTGGGAAAATACATGTATTCCCTTGGAGAAATATCATGAAATGAATATTTTTTTCGAAATGTTTCCATAGATTAGTCAATACAATGTTTGAAACGTTCATATATATGAATGTTAGCTAGTATTTTTACAAAAAATGATTGTTTTCTATGCAAAAAGACTTGCAATGTAAAACCCTGCAAGCCAAGTTCCAACCATACTACCTAGATTAGCAAATGCAACAACCATAAGAAGACGAACAACTCGGTTATTCCAGAAATCCTTAAAATTTTCAAGAGAGCTAAGCCCCTTAAAATCTTTGATGACCGGTGTACGCAGCTTTGCTTCAACGTATCCAGCAACCCACCCTGCGGCAACCGCTGGGTTCAATGAAGTAATAGGCGCTGCAACAAATGCTGTGAGAATGGTAAGGACATGTCCTCGTGCAAGTATCGTTCCAATTGATGAACAAATACCATTGATAAGGAACCAGTAAAGAAAAATTTGAAGGGTTTTTTCAAGACCACCAATATAAAAACCATAAAGGATAACAGCTGCAAATAACACAGGTATTAGATACCCAATTGTTTTTAGAACGCTGAAACGCTTCTCAGGGACATGTTCAAGCGATTTAAGATCCACATTGAAGTTAGGATCAAGAACATGTTTTTTTATTCCTTGAAGGTGCCCTGCCCCAATTACAGCGACAACTGTTTTATTTTCATCTGTGCAGTTAAGAATTTTTTGGGCTATATAGCTATCACGTTCAGATATCAACACATCCTTTACAGTTGGTGCAAGAGTTCCAAATTCCTCCATCAGAGTTGATATCATATCTTGATCCATCATTTCTTCAAGATCAAGGTCCTCCATTTCTTCATCGTCAAAACCAACAATTGCCTTTAAAAACTCCCAAAAAAGACGGAATTTTTCCCTAAAACCCATCTTCTTCCATGCTCGTTTCAAAGTAACTGAAATATCTCTATCCACTAGCTCAATTGCATGATTATGTTCTTTTGCTAGATCAATAGCCTGAATCATCTCAGAACCAGGTTCAACACCATGTTCTTTACCCAATTTCCTTTGAATGGATGAAAGAAATGTCTGAGCGAGTAAAAAATATGCATTATTGGATTTAAGCAAAGATGTAACTGGTGTGCTCTCCCATTTATCCTTTTCAGTAATAGATTTATATCGCCGTTCACAAAGCTCCACTGCAACAATATCTGGATGATGCTTTTCAATAACTTCTTTAACTTCATCAACACTATCTTTGGATATATGAGCAGTTCCCACAAGAATTATCTTGTCATTTATTATTTCATGCAATGATAAGGCACCTTTCAATGGCTTTATTTAACTAATACATGAAAGAAAAAGAGAGGTTAAAAAGGTTTTTTATATTTCAGCTTCAAATTCTTCAAGTTCAACTTGAAAAGCATCATAGTTTTCAATTTTACCTTTTTCCTTTAAAATTGCTTTTGAAAGTAACCAATATACAAGAGCAAGTGCCCTTCGACCTTTGTTATTTGTAGGAATTACCATGTCAATATATTTAGTTTCATTATTGGTATCACAAAGCGCAACAACAGGAATACCTGCATTTCGTGCTTCACGTAATGCTTGAATATCTGCGAGAGGATCAGTTGCAATTAAAAGCTCAGGTTCTAAATATCCCTTTGCATTAGGGTTGGTAAGAATACCAGGTCGAAATCGACCGGGTAATGTGGTAATACCAGTATGTTCTGCAAGTTTCTTGATTGGTTTCTCACCATATTGTCTAACGGATACAGCAAGAACTTGACTAAGATCAAAATGTGAAATGAATTTAGCAGCAGCACGAATACGTGCATCTGTATCATTTACATCAATTATATATAATCCATCATTTCGTACTTTGTAAATGAAATCTTTCATATTAGCAGTTTTTTGCCTGGTACCAATATGAGCACCAGCAGTCATATATGTCTCTTCTGTTGCAAGTCGAATTTCTTGTTCAGCTTCTTTAATTTCTTCTTGCGGTTTTTCTTCGGTCATACTGTTTTTCACCTAAATCAAATTAACCCTTTTTTATGTTTCTTCACGTTTTACGGTAATAGGAATTGCTTCTTCATTAAATTCAAGCATTGCAATATCAATAGGGAATATTACATCTTTTGGTAATGAAATGAGCGTTGGTGCACCCATGGATATCTGGAGGGCGCGCGCTCCAATAATGCGTGCTTTTTCAAATCTTGTGTATTTCAAATATATCAACCTACTCTTATGAATCGTAGAACCAAGCAATACGAGAACCATTTAAAAATATTACTCTTCATATGATAATGGAATATAGAAAGGTATTCCCCTTTATTATAAACCCATCTGGTCAGAAATTTCAGCTTGTCTTTGCTGAAATTCTTCAAGTGCCAGCTGCATATCAAGTGTCATGTCACGTAGTAATAGATCTAAATGTTCATTATGAAATTCTTTAATGCCATCAGCATCAGAAAACAGTTTTCCGATAAAACCATCTTCCTTTTTATGTATCTCAATGTCGTATAATGTTTCTTCCATTTTTTATCTATGTCTCTTAAACCTTTTTTCTATTGTTTTATGATATTGTGATATTTAAATGAGGGAGGAAAAGGATTATATCATTCTCTCCAAAAGGTTCTCAATATTTTTACCACGATATCCAAGGGCACCTTTATTGACAAATGATCGTTTTATCCCTTCAAGTCCTTTTTTAGGAGGATGAAGACGAAATACTTTTTTCATCTCAGGAATCTCATTTATTTTAATCTTCTTATTCATAAGTGCATCAGAAAGATCCTCAATTGTTTTATATGAAGTTGCTGATTTAACATGATCATCTGAAAGTGGTTTATCTCCTATGAGTTTTCCACGCTGTTTAAGCAAGTTTGTAACAGTTTCCTTTTTTACCTCGCCCCATGTAACGTAATCTTTTGCTATTTGTAGCATTCCTTTTGAAACTTTTGATTCCTCAATAAGAACACAATGATTTACACGTGTAAGATTTAAAAGCTGTAATGTTTTCTTAATATCTGGTTTCACATTAATGATTCCACGGACACGTACTACTGCATAGACCATATTTATGATGCCTCCTCAACTATTGGTTCTTGTTTTTCTTCAACTGGAACTAATTCCGTTGCACCTAGAATAATACCTAGTTTTTGTTTATCTTGTGGTAACACTCGCATTTCAACATTTTTTTGTAAAGAATTCATAACTGCTTTTGCATAATTTACAGTTGTTTGTGTTTGCCCTTCGGTATATGTCCAACAGTCTTTAAATCCAGCAATCGTTAAAATCTTTTTAGCTACATCACCTGTTGCAAGACCAATACCTTGTGGAGCAGGTTTTAACGTGATTTCAACAGATCCACTTTTCCCAGTAATTGCAAAAGGTATGCTATGGGGTTTTCCACATCCACATTCCCATGATCCGCAACCTCGGCGAATTTCCATGATATTAACTTTTGCATTTTCAATGGCTTTTCGAATACTTGAACCTACTTCTTTTCCCTTTGCTTGTCCAAGTCCAACAAATCCATTATTATTTCCAACAACAACCGTGATGACAAATTTTACTCTTCGCCCAGAATCAGTCATTCTCTGAACCATGTTCACATCAAGAACTTCATCATCAAGATCTGGAAGAAGAATATCTGTTATCTCTGGTTCTCGAATAGGTAGGCCTGATGTAAGTGCATCATGCATGGAGCTTATCTTACCATTTGCAACAAGGTTTCCAAGTTTTGTCTTCGGATCCCATTGAATCGGGGTTTTTTCTCTTTTCTTCCTTTGTTGTTGTCTTTTTCCTCCACGTCGTCGTTGCATTGCCATTATTTGCCTCCTGTTATGGTATCTTTAATCTTTTTAACATCTGATGCAATCTTTTTATCAATATGTTCTCCCATTATACGAGATTCATCTGGAAGTTTATCCTCTGCAACATAACATTCAATACCTGCATCATGTATGCCTTTCAATGCAGCAAATACTTTTGAACCACTAACTGGCACTTTCATACCAATATCAAACACTCCTTGTGTAATTCCTGCATCTTTTGCGCGTTTTCCTGCAAGAAGTCCTGTAAGATATGCAGCAGGAGTATTTGATGTAGTATGCTTCCATTGATACTTTGATGAAAGATCAGACCCCATTGCAGACACAAGAACCTTATCACCGGTTTCATCATAATCCATGAACTGTACACGCATCTGTTTTAATGATGAACGAACAACAATACGGGTTTTACCTGATTTCAATAAAGCCAGTCTCTTTCGATAATCTGTTTTACCTTCTCGTCTCCTTCGAAGTTTAATATTATATCGTGGTCCAGAGCTCATGCTTTTTCCTCCTGTTTAATGATTCCATCTGATAAAAGATGAGTATGTAAATGTCTTTTACTTCTGAATTCTCCACCTTTTGCCTTACGATAATATTTCCGGTAAACTGATGCAGATAATTCACCGCTATCTCGCATTTCACGTAAATATGCTCTGAGTGGACGAATTGTTCTAATCCATTGTCTTTTCCTTGGAAAACGAGCATATTTTGCTCCTTTCCTTGAACCATATCCTTTACGTCTTCCTTTATGTTTCTGATGTGCAATAATACGTTTCCTTCCAGAGGATATTCCTTTCTTCTGTTTTGCCTTTATTGCTTTTCCATTGATAAGAATGCGGATATCATCTTTTGTAACTGCACGTGCGATTTCTTCAAGCCTGTCTTGATCCATCCATACGCGATGCAGACCACATTTGAGAAGAGATGATGCCATTCTTCGTTGATTCTTTAAATCTGTCATATAGAACAATCACCTTTGTTTATTGAGTATTCGAATGTCTAACTCACTTGCTTTTTTCTCAATTTCAATTCGTTTACGTGTACCTACAGCACCACCAATTCTGGCAGCCTGTGTCTTTGGATCAATGGCTTCTAAATCATTTGTATTATAAACCATAATTTCTTGAAAACCAGATGGATGCAGCCCTCGTGTTTTTTTAGGTCCACGATATCCGACACGTACTCTATTTGGTCGGTATTTAAAATTACGTCGCATCTTTGAAGAAATCCCATCAGGACGTCTCCAACTTTTTCCTAGTTTTTTATAACGAAACCATTCTTCACGATAAAAATGAGGGGTTCTCTTTTTTAGTTCCTCACGAATTGGTAAATATTTTTTAATGTCATCTGAAAGTTCAGCCTTCTTTTTAGTTACATATCCTTCTTTTTTATCTGAACTTGATTTTTTAATTTCTTTTTTTATTGTTTTTCCTTTTGGTTCAGGTTTTTTTATCTGTTTCTTCTCTGTTATCTTTTCAGAAGAAGGTTTAGATTTAACTTTCTCCTTTTTAACGGAAACATCTTTGTTGTCTTTTAACTGTTTAATTAATGATTCTGCAACGGAATCACTGATACCAGGAACTTTCGTGAGCTCTTCAAGGGATGCAGATTTGATTTTTTCTGTTGTATCAAATCCTGCTGCAATTAATGCATCAGCTTTTGATTCACCAATTCCTTTCAGTGAAGTAAGCGTTTTCATCATTTCTTCTTTGCTCATAGGAATCAATTTTCTCCTTTACTGGTACGATATACACCATCTTGAAAAACACGTATATCACGATTTTTAACTTTTGTTGCAAGTTCAATATTTGCAACAGTCTGCCCTACTTTTTCCTTGTCAATTCCGGATACAAAAACATCCTCAGCTTTTGCTTTCACAGTAACACCTTCAAGAATCAGTGCTTTTCTAGGAGCTCTTTCTCCAAGGAAATTTTCAATGATAAAATAATCACCATCAACCATTGTTTTAATTGGAAAATGGGAAAAAACAGTTTTCATTGTGTATTCAAAACCTTGAGATACACCTTTGATCATATTGTTGAGATGTGCTACAAAGGTTCCAACTAATGCTTTTTGTTTCCTTCGTGCATTTTTACAAGACACTATGATAATTTTGTTCTCTACATTTACATTTATCTTTGGATGTGAGAATTCACGAGTAAGTTCGCCCTTTTCTCCTTTAATTGTAACGGCTGCATCTATTTGTGATGCAGAAATTTTATCAGGAAGAGAGATAATTTCTTTGATTTCTGCTATTGTAACCATTCATTTTCCTCCTTAATATATAAAGGCAAGAACTTTTCCTCCAATCCCATGTTTCTTTGCTTCTTTATGGGATATGATGCCTTTTGTTGTTGTAAGAATAAGTAAACCAAAATCTTGTGCTGGTAAATACCGAGATTCCCATCGTTCTAGATCATCTCTTTTCACAGGATATCGTGGTTTAATAACACCACATTTATTGATATTACCAATTAGATGGACTTGAAAAATTCCTGCTTTTCCATCTTCGATATATTCAAATTCACCAATGTATCCTTTTTCTTTTAACACGTTCAATACTCCACCGATAAGTTTTGATGAAGGTTGAATATTACAGCTTCCTTTTCCACGTGTTTCAGCATTTTTAATCATGGAAAGTGCATTTGCTAGGGGATCATTTAACATAACCGTGTTTGCCTCCTTTATGAGAATTTCTTAAATCCTAATTCCTCTGCTTTTTCTCTGAAACATTGTCTGCACATGTGAAATCCATATGCTCTAATAAGACCACGTTTCCGTCCACATCGTTCGCATCCATGTACACGTCCATATTGTCGTTTCCTTTCCTTTATCTTCATTCTACAACCTCCAAATGGAACGTATCAGTGAAAAATTTCTTGGTTTCTTCACTATCGATTTTATGTCTAAGATGGATTTTTCTTCGTTGAATACGTCTGCGTTTAATCCGATAACCAGGTTTTTCCATGGTAATGCAAACATCCATACCAAAAATTCCAATATCTGGATTATATTTTTGACTTTTAAAAAGTGTATGATCTGGAATACCAAAAGACATATTTCCTTGTTTATCAAATGCATAATCTGCAATTTTATTATCTCGTGTCTCAAAAGCATTCTTTAAGAATTGATTTGCATCAGATCCTCTAATTGTAACTTTACATCCAATAGGCATGCGTTTTCTAAGTGCAAGATCTTTACTTACTGTTCTTGAAAGTGTTTGGATTGATTTCTGTTTTGTTATATCTTCCAAAACAGATTGTGCTTTACCTAATCGTTCACCTGCTTCTCCAACACCAATATTAATAGTTACTTTCTCGATAAGCGGAAGAGTCATTGGATTTTTCTTAGGGCTTGCCTTTTTTGTGTTCATTGAACTTTCACCTCAGGAAGTAAGATAACAGGTTTGGTTTTTCCAACTGGAAAAACATATTGTTCAATTGTTGTAAATTCATGTGTACCTTTCATCTTTGCAAGATTATTACTTGATGATGGGACAGTTTCAAGATCCTGAATAGTTGCAAGTTCACCAACATGACTTCCGCCAGTTATTAATGAAATGGTCCCTTTCTTTCTTACAAACGTGTCCATAATGGAGATGTCTTTGAAATTAATTTTTAATACATCGCCTGTTTTATATGTATCTTTATCAACAAGCATATTGTTTCCATCATGAAAATTCAACTGTGTTTTCTTTCCCTTTACAATTGATTTATTGTCTATGCGTCGAAGTTTCCATGCTGCATCAGCTGATGAAATAGAAACCAATGTGAGTTTTCCATTTTGATCATATAAAACTCGGTAATGTTTTTTTGTCTTTGGAATGGAGATAACATCCATGAATCCTACTGGGAAATTATTACTTTTACGTATATTTCCATCAATAAGAATATCTCCATTTGTAAGAAGTCGTTTTGCTTCCCTTCGTGTATCACACAAGGAAAGATAATCCCGAACAACAATTCCAAGGGGAATTGCCTCACTAAGTGCATGAGGGCCAGGGGATGCTCGAATAGTCCATTTATTCTCTTTTCGATGTAATCGTAAAGTTCTTGGAGCGTTTAATCGTTTTAAATGATGGCTGCTGCTCATGAAGTCTCCTCCTTATCATCTTCTTTTTTCTTTTTTCCCTCAGATTTATTTTTAGTCTGTGGGGTTTTCTTTTTATTTGAATCTGATGCATCATCTAATTCTGGCGAATCTTCTGTTTTTATTTTGGAATCAATCTTTTTATCAACAACAGTTGGCTCTTCTTTGATATCTTCCTCTTCAACAACTTCTTCATCTCCCTCTTTTTCTGCTTTCTTTTCAGCAGCAAGACGAGCTTCTTCTTGTTTTCTTTCCTTTTCAAGTTCAATAAGTTGTTGCTTTCCCTCTGCTTCAATATCTTTTTTAGTTTCAGCAGATACCTTTTTTTCAAGATTATTTCTTCGCCATTTATCAGTTAGATTTAATTTTGTTATTAACAGATTACTAGGATGAACGGGTTTTGCAATTTTTTTTCCATCTGCTTTCGTAATCGTAACACCTTCAACTTCAACCCGGTATTTTTTAACATGAATAGTTGCAACTTTTGATTCATGGCCTTTATATATCCCACGCATGACTTTAACAGTATCGCCTGTGATAAGAGGGACACTACGACGATCATATTTCATCAAAAGATTCTCCTCAAGATGTGAGGAAATATTGTTTTGTCTTTTGTGAAGAGGGGCATTGAAGAATGATTTTCTTTGCTTTCGTGCTTTAATAGATTTCATAAACACTCACTTTTTTATACAATTATACTTGCATTTGCAGAAATGCGAGGCCAACGTTCAGCAGCTTCCAATGCAACAGGGCCTTTGATAATGGATCCTTTTGTTTCACCAGTTTCTGTAACAATAACTGCTGCATTATCTTCAAATTGAACCATAGTCCCATCTGATCTTCGGAAGGGACGTTTTTGACGTACAATAACTGCTTTTAACAGTTGCCTTCGCATATCAACAGCACCTTTTTTAACAGTAATTACTATTAGATCTCCAACTCCTGCTTTTGGATATCTTCTATGTGTTCCTTTTAATTTTGGAACTGCAACAATTTCAACAATTTTTGCGCCAGTATTATCAATACATTCAAGACGGGCACCTGTGGGAAGCCCTCTAATTTGTCTACCTGCGATTCCTTTCATCTTAATCTTCTCCATTAAAGTTTCTCAATTGCTACAAAAGAAATGGTTTTGCTAATCGGACGACACTCGGCGATACGAACCTTATCTCCAACTGAAAGCTCCATACAAGGGGAGCAATGTGCTGAATAGTATGAGGTTCGTTTTTCATATCTTTCATATTTTTGAATGTGATGTGTATATTCACGTTTCACAATGATTGAGTTAGTCATTTTATTTGAAGATACAACTCCTGTGATGATTTGCCCTCTTACAGAAAGACGTCCATGGAATGGACAATTCTGATCCGTACAGGTATTTTTTGGAGGTTGTACGTTAATTCCAATGTTTCGTGCTTGTTTTGTTTTTTCAGCCATAGGGTTTTTTCACCTTGCTTTTTTAACTCTTTCTTCAGGTCGAAACCTTAGTTTTGACCCCTTGATCTGTATTTCTTTTTGTTCAGTGGGAAAGATGAATGAAGCAATGTTTTTTGCAATCCACTTTTGATTTCCCGAGGATTCAATAAGGAACATATGTTTTGTTTCATCAACTATAACGCCCTGTAAATTTTCCATATTTGGATCTGTACATGTTACAATACGAACACATCTTCCAATGAGTTCATCCTTTACGATATCTATTGATTGCATGTTGTTTATTTTCCTTATCGATCTTAATTAGTATTTTTATATGAGTTCAACGATAAACCCCATTTCATCAAGGGTTTCTTTTACTTTTGATCGATGATCTCCTTGTAGTTCAATTCGACCATCTTTAATGGTTCCACCGCTTGCACATTTCTTTTTAAGTTTTGTAATCAAGCTATCTATATCAAGCTCATTAGAGTTGATTCCATCTACAATAGTCATCATTTTTCCATATCTTCGTTTGTCTACACTTATTATTATTTTCTGTTGTTCACGAGCGAGATCTTCACAAACACAAATTTCTGTTGGAAGGCCACATTTTGGGCATATTTCACTCATTTATTGTTCTCCTAGCTCATGCATGATTGTTAAGTAACGTGCGATCGATCTTCGTAGCTGTCTAATTTTTCCAGGAGATGGTGGAGATCCACCCATTGCAGCTATACCTCGTTCATGCAGGAGTTCACGCTTTAATTCTTCGAGATTCTCTACTCGTTGTTCTTTTGTGAATGCACGTATTTCCTTTGGTTTTATCATCATAATTTTAATCCTCTTATTTTAGAATTTTCCTCAATCCTTTAATGATGGTTTCTGCTTTTTTTAGTCCAATTCCTTCAATTTCAGATATTTCCTTAGCTTCCATATCAAATAAATCTTCTAAGGTTTTCACATCTGCTTTTTCAAATTTTTTAATAATTGATGGCCCTATTCCAGGAATTTTTGATAAATCTCTAATTGGAGTTCCCTGAGATTCTTCTTTTTCTTTCTTTTCCTCTTTTTTATCAGAAGAATGTTTATCCGATTTTTTCTCTGGTTTTTGTTTAGATTCTTTGGTTTTATCATCAATTTTCTTAATATTGATTTCATCAGGTAATACAGCAGATGGTTTCATAATGCCAACTTTTACACCTAGTACCCCTGCTTTTAATTTTGAGACTGCAAAACCAAAATCCATAACCTCTTTCACAGTTTCTCCACAGAATTTAATATGTCCTTCTGTGAATTTTTCTGTTCTATGACGGGCACCAGTAATTTTTCCTGCAATAACCACTTGGCATCCTTTTGCACCAGCATACATAATCCGTCGTACTGTCGAATGTCCTGCTCTTCTAAAATGCCATCCTCGTTCTAATGCTTCTGCAAGTTTCTCAGCCATGATTTGAGCGTTTAATGCAGCTTGGCGTCCTGCTTCTTGAATTTCAATTTGTGGATTATCTAAATTAAATAACTCATGAATCTCTGATGTGATTTCCTTAATTTTCCGGCCGCCTTTTCCAATAACCATTCCAGGTCTTTCAACGATAATATTAATACGGGTTCCCATAGGTGTTCTTTGAATTGTCATTCCACCAAAACCGGCACCTTCAACCTTACTGATGAGGTATTCTTTGATAAGAATTCGATTGGTACTTTCTCTAATGAATTTTCGTTCTCCGGCCATTACTCTACCTCTTCAAGTATTATTTCAATGTTAGTGGTTTTCTTATTCCAATCGGTTGCTCTTCCCTGTGCACGAGGCATGAAACCACGAATAATGCGTCCTCGATATGCAGAGGCATGTCTGATTTTCAAATTCTCAACATCAAAACCTTTGTATTCTGCATTATTTTCTGCATTTTTCAAGATCTTTAAAATATATCGGGCTGCTTTTTGAGGATAGGTACCGGGACCAATCCCTTTGCGATGTGCAACCTTCTGTTTATGGTAAACAGCTGGAAGTGCACGTTTCAAATCGACAATCTCCTGAAGATATATTTTCGCTTCTTCAATGTTCATTCCACGGATAGCATAAGCAATATTTTTAGTGTCCTTTGGTGAACAATGAAGTTCATAGCCATATGCTTTTGCTGTTTTCTCTGGGTCCATATCTGTCGAATATTTCATCATATCATCACTTCAATGGCATAAATTTAGATGATCGGGTTGCACCAACACCCGGTCCTGTATGTTTAACCTTTTTTCTTGTAAGCGCAAATTCGCCAAGATAATGACCAATCATTTCTGGCTCTATGCTGAGTTCTTCAAACTCATGTCCATTATAAACTGCTATTTTATGATTAATAAAGCTAGGAAGAATAACCATATCTCGAAGATGTGTTCGAATGACATTTCCTGGTTCAGTTTTTTCAATATCTGAGACAAGTTTGTTCTGACGAACTGTAAGGCCGCGTTTTAGACTCCTTCTCACTCGAGATGGAATGTAAGGTAGAAATTCTTCATAGGAAAGTTTTTTTACTTCTTCGATGCTTAATCCATGAAACCTAAATTCCTTTTTCTTAAACTCAATCTTCTTTCGTTGTTGCTTACGCCTGCTTCTTGCCGATGATTTAAAACTGGTTTTTTTTGCCATGAATCTTACTTCCTCCCAGTTCGTTTAGCTGCAATGCTACCAACTTTTCTACCAGGTGATGCTCCTCGTTTTACGGTATAAGGTTTTCCAACATGTTGATGACCACCACCACCATGTGGATGATCTACTGCACTCATTGCAACCCCTCGGACAACAGGATGTTGCTTTCCTCTAACTCGATGAGCAATATGTTTCTTACCTGCTTTCATAAAGAATTTATCTTTTCTTCCACCGCCTGCAACGGCTCCAATGGTTGCTCTGCAATTAGAGGAAATTGTTTTAAATTGACCTGAAGGTAGTTGAATCACTGTTGTATCTGTACCATGAGAAACTACTGTGGCATAACTTCCGCCAGCACGAACAAGTTTTCCACCGTCACCCGGTTGCATTTCAATATTATAAATAGGAAATCCTTCATTTATATGTCCAATTGAAATGACATTACCAGGTTTTACAGCCTCTTTATCATTTGAAAAAAGAATTGTGTCACCTGTTTTTGTGCCTTCTGCTGCAATAACTAATGTTGTCTTTTTATTTTCAAAACGAATTTTTGCAAGAGGGGCAGTTCGCCCAGGGTCATGAATTATATCTTCAACCACAGCTTTTGATTGTTGATTGCTATGTTGATATTTAATTTTTCCACGAAATCGATGCGATGGAACAGTATATCGGCCATTAAATCTCCCTCTGCGTTGTTGAATAAGTCGCTTACCCATGATTTACACCTCTAGAATACTCCTATTCTCATACCTATATCTTCTGCATCAAACTCTGGTGCAAACTTAACAATGGCATGTTTTCCTTTTTTTGTGATTCGCGTATTAACATGTTTAACTTCAACATCAAACATGTGTTCAATTGCTTTTTTAATCTGAGTTTTTGTTGCTCTTCTTCTAACAACAAACTCCAATGCATTATTTTTTTCCATGAAATTCATGGTTTTTTCAGTAACATATGGATGAAAAATGATTTGATATGGGTCCATTAGTTTTTACCCCCAAGAACAGTTAAAGCAGATTGAGTGATAACTGTAAGTCTACCACTCGTTCCCCCTGGTGCAAGATGGTCAATGTTTAGATTCTTTGGTGAAACGACATCAACCCCACTAATATTGCTGGAACCTTTTTTAATTTCTTCATTTGTTGAAATGATCAATATTGATTTTGGAGTTTTATATCTACGACCACGAGATTTACCTCTTCCAGCTCGTATATGTGTACCATTCTTTGATCGATCAACATCATCAATAATTCCAATTTTCTCAAAAGAATTAAGGACATCTTTTGTTTTTGTAAGTTTACCAAAAGCATCTTCAACGATGATGGGAAGTGTAACTGAATCTTGAAACTTATGTCCTCTTTTAGCAACAATCTCTTTTTGTGCAGTAGCTGCAAGTGCAGAATGTTTTGCAAGTCTCTTTTCTTTTAAATTGATTTTTTCGGTCCATATGCGATCGGATGTAGGTGGATGTGCACGTCGACCACCAACAACACAGGGTGCAAGCGCGGCTTTCCCACCTTGAGTCAAACGTGGAACCCGTGACATTCCTTTTCCTTTTCCAACAGATGCAGTGGCATGTTTTGTTCCTGCGTCTTTATTGGCACCATACGGCGTTCTTCTATTTGAATGAAGAACACTAAATGATTTTTGAATAATATCAGGTCGAATCGTTATATTGAATACTCCTGGAAGAGTAATTTTTTCTTTTTCTGATCCATCAATTCCATAAACGTTTACTTTTTCCATGATGATCATACTCCTTGTTTACTCGTACTTGAAATATACGTAATTTCTGGTTTTTCAACTTTAACACCACGTTTATAACGAATTGCATCACGCATGCTAATCAAACGTTTTGATGGACCAGGAATGGATCCATGAATTAAAACATATGAATTTCTTACATTTCCATAATGGGGAAAACCACCAGCAGGCGTAATATCATCACCATTATCTCCGATTTTAAGAACACGTTTGTTATATTCAGTTCTTTGATGATATCCCATCTGACCGGCTTGTGGTACTGTCTGCTGAATCCAATTAGGGTGCCATGAACCTGCGGTACCAATCATTCTTCGATGTTTTGAGTTTTTGTGAGTTAGAAGTTTAACACCCCATCGTTTCACATGGCCCTGAAATCCTTTTCCTTTAGTGATGGCCAGAATATCGAGCATATCTCCTTCTCTAACGACATCTTCTATTTTGAGTTCTTTACCAAGAATCTCTTTTGCATAATTGATTCTTTCATCAATGGATCCGCCGCTAATGCGAAGTTCTCGAATCTCGGGAACTTTTTTAGGGATACCTGTTACAAGTTTTGGCTGAGTATAGACAAGTACACGAATATCATCAGCATTTTTTGTAAAGTCCCAATTTTCTTTCACTTTGTTTTTTGGAAGTGAAATTCGCTTTGCTAATTCGGAATCAAGTTTATTGCACCATATTTCGCTGATAGTTTCAAGTCCATGAATAGTTTTCTTATATGAACGAATCGCAGCGATTTTTATAGGGGGAGCTTCTACTACTGAAACAGGCATCATGACTTCTTTGCCTGATGTTGTTGATGTTGGTCTATAATCAACAACAAATGCATGCGTCATCCCAGCTTTATATCCTAGGAATCCCTGAATTTTCGGTGTATCTCCGCCACTTGGCCAATTCTTTATGTGAGGGGTCTCAGCTCGCGCTCTTTTACGAGGAGAATACCCCATTGATCCTCTTCTTGGATGATGGTTTCCAGGCATTGTTTTTCATCTCAATTAATCTTTTATTTTAAGATTGTATTTCTTCAAATTATGAGTTGTATATTGTTTACACCGTGACATTTCCCATGTAATCAGAAATCAAACAATTATTGTCGATTACTTGTTATTGGGATTTCATAAATGAAATTGCCCAAGTAAATGTCTGGTATAGACGAGGAATGTCGCATATAAGAAGGTGATATTTAAATGTTGTCCCTTTCATTGCTGTGATTTTTTATTTTTTGAAATTATTTAGTAAAAAAATGTTATTATCTCAATTTTTTTCGCCTAATTAAAAAAATCTTGGAATCATTCTCCAGGGTGTTTGTTTCATAAAGGTTTCATATTGTTTTCCATATTGTTTGATGAGGAGGCGTTCTTCATCGATAATGCTAATCATCATAATTGGGATTGCAATTGTTGCAATTATTAAAGCAGGAATGGAATTAAAAAAAAGAGCAAGTCCGTATCCAATTATTAAAAGACTTGTATAATGAGGGTGACGAATATATTTGAAAATTCCATTTGTAACTAATTGACCATGAAAAGTCTTATACCAGAAGTATTCCCATTTAAAATAAAAAACTGTTCCAATTAGAAATATAATCATGCCTGTTGAAATTGTGAGTATAAGAGGTGTTGGTAGTAGCCAAGTTTGGAATAAAACGCTTTGAGGACCTATCATGATGATAAGGAGAAGTGGGGCGTAATGAATGATAAATAGAGCGCGAATTGTTTTCGGTGGTCGATAATCTAAAAAAGACATGATAAATCATTATATTACATGGTTTTTCTTACAAGTGTAATTCCATTTTCATTTATTTGAATGTCTTGTGGTTTTAGTGTATGTTTTGTATTTCTCATTTTAAAAATAGAGAGTTTTCTTCGATCCATTGTGGGATCTGCTTTTAAAAGAATGACTCCATCTGCAAGAAATTCAGAAATTCCATCTCTTGAAAGGTTTGATGAACTTAATGATAACTCTGATGTTATTATGGTTGTTGCCTCAGATGATTCTAATGCATTCATGATAAAAAGGATATGTTTTCGTTGCACAGGTCCTGATAAACCTGTTGATTGATTTTCTGTATCTACAAAGCTATATCCGGATCCATTCATATTGTTCTGTGTATCGGCTAAAAATAATGGCATTTCTGAGAGCGGTGTGATTGAATCAAGAACAATTCTATCATATTTTCCAGATAAAATTTCGTTGCTCATAGTTTCATAAACAAGTTTTTTATTAATATTTAGATAGCGAAATGTGGCTTGCCCATTCTCGATTGCTGGTTGAAAATCATATCCAAGTTTTTTTGCTTGGAGCAGGATTCCTTCTTCTCTTTTATCCAAAGTAAGATAAAGCACATTTTCTCCATTATTGACTCCTTCATATATGAATTGGAAACAGAGAATACTTTTACCGGCTCCTGGTGATCCTGAGACAAGGGTAATTGATTTTTCTGGAAAGCCTCCTTCGATAAGATCATCAAGGCCATTTACGCCTGTTTTAACTATTATAAATTTTTCTGATTGATATGTTTCCTCTTGCATCTTCATCCCACGGGTGATATACTATCCAACATGATGTATGTTAATCTTTCGGTTTTTTTTCTTGTAATTTTTATAATTATATTTCTTCTCTATTTATTATATTTAAGGTTTTGTGGAGGAAATCGTTAAAGAAAAAGAAAATTATATATACTATATAAAATAAAAATAATATATAAAAAAGGGTTAGGAGTAATAAAATGGATAAAAAACCCCAAAACATATGGTTCTGGCTACAAAACGGAGAAGTATACAAATCTGTTTCATCTCCAGAAGATGGAACTATCTTTGTCTACAATCAACAAGATAAGCTTATATTAAAACGTGCAGGTTTATCAAGAATTCAAGTGAAACAAATCGAAGAGAACATCATTAAATATGGTGCAAAGAAATTAAAAACAAATGCCAAGCCCTTTCGTTTTTTAGGAAAATAAATTAATCTTAAATTGTAATGTTTCTATCAGGAAACACTTCAATGCCATTTTGAGTAATATTCATTTCAACAATATGTTTTGAATGTTGTCCATATCTCATTTTTAATACTTCAAGAGCGTTGACTTTCCCCTCAGTTTTTTGAATATTGTAAAGAACAATAATACCATCTGCAAGAAATTCTTCTATTCCGCTTTCGCTAAAACGGATTGGAATTGGACCCGTTTCAGTAACAAGTAAAGAGGTTGCCTTGGTATCTTTAAAAAAGGAAAATAGCTGCTGAAGATAAACACGATAATTTTTCTCTTTTGTTAGAGATGCTGCAATAATAGCACTTAATGAATCAACAACAATAATCTCAGGATTTAACTCAGTAGGAATAACAAGTGGTTTTACCTTAGATGAAAGCTCAGTTGCAGAGCCAGATCCGCCAAGAGATCCAAATTTCATTCTAAGTATATCAAGTGGGTTAATATTTTGGATAACAAATTGACCCGATTCAACAAACTCTGATACATTCCATCCAAATGATTGCATACTTTCCATGATCTGTTGTTTACTTTCCTCAAAACTCACATACATACAACGAGATCCAGACTTTAAGGCATTATAACATATTTGTCTGCATAATGTACTTTTACCGGTACCTGTACTACCTGCAATAAGTACAGTACTTCCTGTTGGTATGCCTCCGTCATTGAATAATGCATCAAATCCAGAGATATTTGTTTGTAATGCCTGTTTTTTTGGGTGCCGTACCTGATTTAATTCCATTTCATTCATAATCGTTAAGATCAAATGGTGATATCAAAAGCAAATAAATAAGTTTACCTATTTGTTAGAGACAAGACATATGAAAATATTAGTCTAACCATTATCAAGATTGAATAACAATACCTGGACCAATTTGCATCATAATCTTTGTTTTCATAATATATATTTCAATACTACCTGCGGTTCCTTCTTTTATTTCAACGTAAGTAGGGTCTGAGATGGGTTTTTTCTCAATAGTCATATAATTGTTTTGAATTGGTTCTTCAAAAAGTTGATTAAGTGAATTATTCCAAGCATCTAAGTATTCAGTATAAATATATGTATAGTTAGTCGCAGGAGCAAAATCTTCATTAGATGAGTAATTACAACGAATATAACAACTTTTAAATCCACTTGTAGAATTTTTTCCAGCAAAGCCATTGAATTCAGGTAATGACCAGAATATCTTAATGTTCCCTGATTCATTTTGATAGTTCATTGATGGTTCGATTCTCATGCTTTCACCATCATGTTGTTTAATGATGAGCCCTCCTCCTTCTAGAATATAATCTTGTTTTAAGAAATATGAATTACTAGCCTGATATTTAACTGATGTTAATGGGATATTTGAAACAGAATCTGTATCAATCTCACTATTACCCCCATCGATAATATCAATTTGACCAAACGCTCTTGCAGTAACAAGATACGGGAGTTCACGACTTCCTAATGTGAGTGGGCATGAAATAGTAATATTCTGTTTCAGTGAAGATTGCAGATCAATAATTGATTTCAAATAAGAAAATTGGTTTTCAACTTCATCCATATGTTCAACCTCTCTTTGTTCCATGATGTCAGGGATATAAACTAGTTGAACTGTTGAAAGTACAATGGAAAAAAGTGCAACTAACAGCAAGGCTTCAATGACTCCTGCTACTGCATCATTAGATAGATAAATTTTTTTTAATTTAATGTTTTCATCACCATCCACAATTGTAAAAACTGATATGTTTGCTCATTTATATGTATTTCTCAAGTTTCTTTTCTTTTTCATGGTTGATGTAAAAGTTTAAAATATTCAATTTGTTTCGTTTTGTAATTTAGTATACATTAATGATTAAAGGGTGAAAAATATGGAAATGACTTTTGCTGAAAAAATACTTGCAAATTACGCTAATGAAAAAGAAACGATACCTGGACAGATTGTTACGGTTCAACCAGCTCATCTTCTCACTCATGATAACACCGCAGCAATCATTCAAAAAGTCGATGAAGAATTGAATAAATATGGTGTTTACTCAAAGAATCTTTCAATTATTGTCCTAGATCATGTGATTCCTGCTGCATCTGAAAAAACAGCGATAAATCATAAAAAAATCCGTGAATTTGTCGCAAAACATGATATAAAACATTTCTATGATGTTGGAGAAGGAGTTTGTCATCAGGTAGTTGTGGAAAAAGGGCTTGCTCTTCCAGGGAAGTTGCTTCTTGGTTCTGATTCTCATACTTGTTCATATGGTGCCGTTGGTTCCTTTTCATCTGGTATTGATAGAACAGAAGCTGCATCACTAATGCTTACAGGTCAAACATGGTTAAAGGTGCCTCAAAGCATCAAAGTCCATATTAAAGGTAGTCTCTCAAAAGGAGTCTATGCAAAAGATGTTATTTTACATATAATAGGTGATATCTCTGCATCTGGTGCGACCTATTGCTCTGTTGAATATCATGGAGAGGTTGAACAGTTTTCAGTAGATGATCGGTTTACAATTGCAAATATGGGTGTTGAAATGGGTGCAAAAAACTCAGTTTTCTTTGTTGATGACATAACAAAACAGTATTTGAAATCCATTGGTGTGAATGAATCAGCATATAGTCCGGTAATTCCTGATCTAGGTGCATCATATATGCAAACATTAGATTATGATCTTAATAACGTGGTTCCAATGGTTGCATGTCCACATACGGTCGATAATGTAAAACCGGCTGATCAATTAGAAGATATTGAAATTCATCAATGTCTTATTGGTACCTGTACCAATGGTCGACTATCTGATTTAGAAATCGCTGCATCGATTTTAAAAGGAAAAAAGATTCATAAAAATGTTCGTTTATTGATTATTCCTGCTTCAAAACAAATTTTTCAGGAAGCAATGCAGAAAGGCATCATTCAAGTTCTTGTTGATTCAGGAGGTATGGTTCTTCCACCAGGCTGTGGTCCATGTCTTGGTGCTCATCAAGGAGTATTATCGCCTGGTGAACGCTGTTTAAGCACAGCTAATCGAAACTTTAAAGGAAGAATGGGCTCAAAAGATGCTGAAATTTATCTTGCAAGTCCTGCAACAGTTGCAGCAACAGCGTTAAATCAAACAATTACAGATCCAAGAGAGGTGATAGAATAATGAATGTTTGGAAATATGGAGATGATATCAATACAGATATGCTTTTTCCAGGGAAATATACGTATACTTGTTCAACTGCTGAGGAGATCAAACCACATTTACTTGAAGATTTAGATCCAACTTTTTCAGGTAAGGTAAAAAAAGGTGACATCATATTTGGAGGAAAAAACTTTGGTTGTGGAAGTTCTCGGGAGCAACCTGTTGTGGGATTAAAAGCAGTTGGAATACAGGCAGTTGTTGCAAAAAGTTTTGCTCGTATTTTCTATCGATCTGCAATAAATCAGGGATTATTACTAATTGAATCATCGGACGCTGTTGAATCATATCAATCTAATGATGAAGTTACATTAGATATTGAAAAAGGCATCATCATGATAAATGATAAGACATTTTCGTTTCCAACTCTCCCTTCGGAGATTCTTGCGATTCAAGATGCAGGTGGATTATTGAATTATACAAGGAATAAATTAAAGGAACAATAGGGAAGTTAAACAGCCGACATATTAATCTTTTTTGTGAGTAAAACGAGGGTACTGTTTGTTTAGATATTGTTTGGTTAGATGAATATAGGTTTCTGCATTTTTTATAGCTTGATCTCTATATGATTCATCTTGTTTGATTACTTTTCCAGGTATGCCAAGGACAAGGCTATTTTCAGAGATAATTGAATTTGATGTAACAACAGAATTAGCGCCGATTATTGATCCTTTCTTTACAATTGCTCCATTTAATATTGTTGCATGCATACCAATTATACATGTGTCTTCAATGGTTGCACCGTGAACAATTGAACCATGTCCAAGGGAAACCTTTTTCCCAATCACTGTTGGGTGGTTATCATCAACATGAATAATACAGCAATCTTGAACATTGGATCCATCTTGAATGGTAATAGTATTTTGATCCCCACGTATTACTGCCTGCGGATAAATCCCACAATGTTTTCCAATTGAGACATTTCCTATGATAACTGCTGTTTCATCAATGTATGTTGAAGAATGGATATCAAGTTTTTCTGGTTTCATATGAAGGGAGATGTATTTTAGATATGGTTTTATAATTTATGTTTGAAGTTGGGGTTTTTTTATATGGACAATATGTTTCAATTTTTTTCAAAAATCGATAAAATGAAATATAAGCAGCGATATTTGAAAAGATTGGTGTTGATTTGGTATTCCTAAAAAAAGGGGGGTTTCCATCTCATATGCACGTTTTCCAATTGGTAATATCATGTTTATTAATTATTATTGTTTTAGTTCCTTCAATAATGGGAATTCCAATTACTTATTTTGATTCAGAATGTGATAGATTCGATTTCATCGAAGTTAATCCAACGGTACAAATGCCAGGAAAATCTTGTATTTTTACTTCAATTATATACCCTGTTATGGATATACAATCGGTAAGAATTGTGATTACAGTCCCTAATGGCTCAGTAATCGAGGCCCCAATGGATTATTGTTTGGATGGAAAATACGTTTTTCAAGTTAATTTTCAGGATTTGGGAAAATATTATTTTTTTATAAATCTTGATACCAAAAAAGAGGGATTGTTTCAGAGTTCACTGTATTCTTTTTGGATTTCTTCTTCTTATCTAGATAAAGATAGTGATATGTTACCTGATGAATGGGAGGAAAAATTTGGTTTTAATATTGAAAACTCAGATGATGCATATATTGATAGTGATAATGATGGATACACAAATCTAGAAGAATATAGGATGAATACAAACCCTTTAAAAAATAACATTATAGAAAATGGATGGTACAAACTAAGCGAAAAACAAATGTATCTTTCTATATCATTTCTGTTATTTTGTATTTTATTTCTTTTTTCATGGTATGGGGTGCGGAGGGAGACAACATAAAGAACATTTGGTTTTTTTCCTTCATTTTTCTATTAATATTTAGTTTCCTTGTTTTTCTTTTATCAATATTTGATATTTTAATGAATGTCAATGTGCCTTCTCTTATTTTTATATTATATATGATTTTATTTGGAGCTGCCTTTATTATTTTTTTATTGTCATCAAATCGTTTTACATTTAAAGAAAATTATATAAAGACCTTTACAAAAACATTATATGGAGGTCTATATCATTTTCAGTGTCCATCTTGTAAAGGAATATTTGCAATAAAAGAATCTATGTATAATACGAAAGGAGAAACAATCATTACATGTCCGGATTGTGGACATCTTGGAAAAATTAGCTCTTCACCTCCAAAAACAATAGGGTTGATACCCGAGAAAAAATCAAAAAATGTTTTGTTTAAATGTTTGTATTGTGGCGAAAGCTTAAAAATCTGGGCGGAGGGTACTGATATTTATCCAAAATTAAAGGTTTTTTCATGTCCATATTGTGGAAGAGAAAAACGATTGAAAGAATATTAATCTGCTGTATGTCTGATATCAATTGCTTTTCCACTCATGCGCTGTATCATATCGGATCCATTCATCTGTGCCACTCCAACCCCTTTTAGAATCTTATTTTGAAACACTAATACTTCATCTCCTTTTCGTATCGATGGGTCTGCATGAATCACACCAGGTGAAAATACTGATCCTTTCAATGTGAAATCATTTGAGATTTCAACATAGAATTGATGACATGAACTAATCCTTTCTGCTCCATCAAGAGTTAAGGATATCATCCCACGTTTATCAGTTAACATCCCAAGTTGTTTATAGTTTGTATCAATAATTTTTAAGAAAGGATATTTGCCTTTTATATTTGTATTTTTTAGTAATTGTTTAGATATTTTTTCTGAAAATTGAAAGCTAGTAAGTGAAAACATGTTATCTTTAAATCGCTGTTTACCTGATATTTTTTCAAATTGAATGGTTTCCTCTTTTAATGTGGATACTAAGTTGTCAAGTGCGTCTTTTGTTGTTGCCGAAGATGAAATATTTGTAGATAATGTGTTTGGAATATGGGTAGTAATGAGTTTATTTAAAGGTTCAGGAAGATGAACAATGATTTTATTATAATGATTTTTTAATAAGTATTGTTGTAAAAGATTGATGATCATCTTTTGTTCATCTTCAAACCAGTTACCTGTTACTGGAATGTCATATGAAGATGCTGGATACATAAGCTCAAGTTCACGAGGAACAATGCCAACAGGGGAAGTTATAATAAGTTCATGAATACAATAATGATTAGGTATGGATTGAATTGCTTTTATTAACTTATTGTGGGATTTTGAAAACGAATATGGTTTCTTTGCTGAACATGGAAGGAGAAGAAGAATTGAGGTATTTTCTGGTTTTATATATCGGTTGAGCAATCGTTGTTGAAATCCTTTTATCTCCGGTCTTTGTAATGAATCAATATTTGTTGCTTGGATGATTGTGTTTCTATTTCGAGGTGTTTTCTGTTCAACAATATTAAACTGATCTATTTCTGCTAACCTGATGATGCTAGTGAGATGAGGCGAGTTACTGATCCGTATTGAAACATGTTCTCTAAGTGATTCTTGTTTTATTGCATTATGGACCGTATGCATTTCTTGCATCATCATCTGATAATTATGAAGAAAGATATCATTAAATGTTAACTTAGATGGATTATGTTTATGTTTTAGGCAGATAGGACACTGACATGGATTTACATTTAATGTTGATATCTTTTTGTTTCCCTCCGGAAAAAATAGGATCTTGTCTCTTGCGGCAATAATTGCCTGTGTCGAATCGATAAGATCCACGCCTAGATGTATCAATACTGATAAGTTTCTTGGATTTGCAACCCCTGGCAAATATATAAGTTGATCAGGAGAGATCATCAATCGAAGCTTTTGAAGATATTCAATAAGATCTACTGGATTATTGTATAGTTGCAGACCGTGACTTATGATAAATAATTGAATGTTTTTCAATTTTTCTTTATCTTTTTCAATGATTTTTCCAGAAAGAACAAAGGAACTTTTTTCATCAATTGAATATGAATCATTGATTGTTTCATGTATTTTTTTTGGGATGATCTTAGGATAAAAAAGAGGTTTTTCGATGGTAAAGAGGATATTTTCATCTTGTTTTTTTTTATTGTTTGTAGAAATCTGATAAAATGGGTTAAAACAATCTTTTGTTTTATCAATTAATACCAATGATGCTTCATCAGGTGGAGAAATATCATTATACGGAGTGAAAATGATATTAGGGGTTGATATCTTTGATTTATTATGGAGTATTATCCCTTTTTGAGCAAGACCATCTGTTGATTCTAATCTAAATTCCATTGCGTTTTGTGATGCAATTGTATTATTAAAAGATATTTGAGATATTATATCTGAATTTAATGCCTGAAATATCGCTGTCCAGTAAAAACCATTGCAATACCATGTTCATCTGCTGCTTGGATTACTTCTTCATCTCTTATACTTCCACCAGGTTGAATAATTGCTTCCACACCTGCTTCTGCTGCAATATCTACTGCGTCTCTAAATGGGAAAAAAGCATCACTAGCCAAAATTGATTTTTTGATGTTTTCTTTTCCTTTATGAGTTGCAATCCAAGTGGCATCAACACGTGCTGTTTGACCTCCACCAATACCAACGGTTTCAGTTTCTTTTACAAAAACAACACTATTTGATTTTACATGTTTTACACAGCGAACTGCAAAATCCATTGATTTCAATTGTTGTTTTGTTGGTTTTTTCTTGCTAACAATTTTCCAGTTTTTCTGTGGCGTCATTTCAATATCTCTATCTTGAAAGAGAACTCCCCCTATAACACTTCGAAATACCATTCCAGAGGTGTTTATTGTTGAGTCAATACCTTCAAGTTTGAGGATACGAAGATTTTTTTTCTTTGAGAAAATATTTAAAGCATCTTTTGAAAAGGATGGTGCGATGATAACTTCTAGAAATAACGAGCTGAGTTCTTCTGCAACTTCTTTTCCGACACTTCGGTTAAAAGATACAATTCCTCCAAATGGTGAATAAGTGTCAGTGCTATAGGCATTTTTCCATGCATCAAGGAGATTTTTAGCACTTGCAATCCCACAGGGTGTTGCATGTTTAATGATGACACATGTAGGATCTGTAAATTCTTTTATTGTTTCGATTGCATCATTGCTATCAAGAATGTTATTGTAAGAAAGAGCTTTTCCTTGGAGTTGAGTAGCATTGGTTATGCATGGTTCATCAGTAGGTGGTAGTTGCTCATAGAATCCTGCTTTGAGATGTGGGTTTTCACCATATCGCATATCTTGTTTTTTCCTAAGTGCAATAGTGGTATCAGTTGAAAGTAATTCATTGGTCCATCGACCCCGTAGATAAGTCGAGATAATTGCATCATATTGAGCAGTATGAGAAAAAGCTTCTAATGCGAATTTCTCCCGTTGGGAAAGTGTCATTTCTTTTTTTTCTTTAAGATTTGATTGAATAATTGGATATTGATCTTTATTTGTGATGATAATGACATCTTTATAATTCTTAGCAGATGCTCTGATAAGAGTTGGTCCTCCAATGTCAATGTTTTCAATAACATCATTTAAGGAGACATTTTTTTTCTTTATTGTTTGTTCAAAGGGATATAGATTACAAACGACCATATCAATTGTTTGAATATTAAAAGATTTCAAGGTGTCCATATGTTCTTTTTTTGAACGTTGTGCAAGAATACCTGCATGGATTCGCGGATGTAGAGTTTTCACCCTTCCATCAAGCATTTCAGGAAAATCAGTAACAGAAGAGATCTCAACAATGGGGACACCATGTTTCTTTAATAGAGCAGCTGTTCCACCTGTTGATATTATCTCAATATCATTTTTGACTAGGTCTTTTGCTAACTCTTTAATTCCGGTTTTGTCTGATACACTTATTAGTACTCTTTGGACTTTCATCACTCTTACCCAATCAGCATATTCGACAGACTCATAAATCTTTTGGGTTTCATCTCAATTATTTTTGTTTTCATCTTCAACGGCTTGTAAGAGGCTTATCTCCCCTTTTAAAACAAGAATGGCAGTATGTTCTGAGATGGAAAATGCTCCATTGCTAATTTTTCTACTTTCCTCTTGGATTCTGCGTATTTCTCCTCGCGTAGGTTTTAATGGAAATTTTCTTTGAACCTTTCCTCCATGTAATAATGCAATCGATGCAGCGGCTTTAACATCTCTACCTATACGTTGAGTTTGATGAGATGATGTTTTACTTTCATTAACAATTTCAATTGGAATGTTTAAAGGTATCAATGAATTAATGATGCGGTTTCGTAAAAGAATAGATCCATGTCCGATTCGGATAAGGTATTCATGAGCAGGGTAATCTATTAGGAATCTTTTAATGATTTTTAGGACTTGTTCAGGAGATGATGCCTGTTTTGTGTTAAGAAGTATATCATCACCTACAATTGCAATTCCTGGTTTTTCTCCAGGATCAATACCAAAATGTATATGGTGATACAAATCTTTTCCAATAAGCATATGAAATGCTTTATCAATTGCTTCTTCAATGGAATCATAAACATCAGCCGCGATTACTTTTTTTCTTTTGATGTCATGGATTTCATTATGTGATGTGAGAATGACCCCAATTTGATTTGGGATATGTTGCAATGAGTTTAATGAGACATATGCAAAATGTTTATTTTTTAATGAAGAAACAAGCTTATGATATAAACGAAAATTCTTTGTATATACGCCTATGGTTTTCAAAGATTTTTTCATTTCAATATTTGCCATAAACTTATCCATCTAATTCTTTAAAATTTATCGTTCCCAAGGATCTTTCCCATCAAAATACATCGTCCAAAAAATCTGCAATTCTTTTTTAACTAATTCTTCATCCTTTTCAATAAAATAATTCTTTTTTATTTTTCGTTCAATATGTCTACTCAATGGATATGATTGAAGGTTATCTGCAAGAAATGAGATTAACATTCGATGTTTTCTTTTAACGGACACATACATACGTTTTTCATTTTCGTAGGGTTCTTTATGTAAAAGTGGATGGTCTTTCCATTTTTCCTCAAATTTTTTGATATGTTCTGTTAATTTGGTGGGCGGACCAATATGAGTATATGTTTCAGAGAGAGGCTTTCGATCAGATTGAATGATAATATATATAAACTGATGTTTTTCATCAATAGTAAAATCAATATCATAGATGATGAAATCATTTTGTGTTGCCTCATTTTTTATAAATTTACAGGTTTTTCGAAGTTGTGGTACAAGATTTTCAGAGATAAGATCTGGTTTTGAAAAGATGATGCTAATGTATTGTTTTTCGGTTGAAGTTACATATTTTTTGATTTTTTCAAGAGACCATGGTTTTACAGGATTTGGAAAGAAAAATGTTTTTTTTGGTTTCAATAGAAACGCATCACAAGCTTTCATGAATCGATTAAGAGTTTTATCTGATACTGCACTTGCAACATTTCTTTCCGGATCCACAGGGTCAATAAAAACAAGAGGATCTGAAAAATCAATAGGAGATTCTTGATGTAATGATAAATGAATTGGTGAATCCCAATTTTTTGCGTTCTGAATGAGTTGAAGAAATGACTTATATTTGACTATAAGAATTTCGCAGAGATATCCTGAAAATCCCTGTATTTCTGCTTCTGCTCCATAACAGTTGATCCCATGGAGAAATTGTTTAAATAACCTTATTTCTTGTTTTTGAATTTCTGATATATGTGATTTTATGTATTTTGTATGAAGTGGGGTTCGATCCACGGCTGATATTTTTTGACTCGCATCTTTAATTAGATATCCGGGTACAAGTTCAAGTTTATAATCATTGAATATGCCTCGAATATATGGATGTTCAGCATAGCATTCTTCTGTGTTTTTAAGTAATTTTTTTCCAATTTTCAATGTTGTTTCTGCTATGATGTTTCGTTTTACATTTGGATCAAATAATAAAAAAACATCAATATCAAGTGTGTTTTTTAGATAAGTGTCTTTTGCTATGCTTCCTACAATTTCAATAGTTGGATTTGTTTTAGTTTTATCAATTTCATGTTGTACAAGAGTTGTAAATTGTTTGAGAGTCTTTTCAATTTTATCTCTATCTTTTTTTGTTGGATTGATTTTTGGAAGAATTCCTTTGATTGTTTCTTGTACTGGTTCCATGTATATGTTTTCTCCGATTATTGTCATGTTTTTAATATATTTAAATCTTAGGGGTATTAACATATATGTTATTAAAATTTAATTTCTTTTATTGTCTCATATATGGGACCTTGAGGTGTGAGTGTGCTTTTTTTAAGATATATACAATCAACAATTATCTCATCAAATATGACTTCTCTATATTTATCGATAATACTAATGAGTTGATCTTTTCCGATAGCACTTTTTTCTTTAAAACCAAGAGTCGATAATTGAGCGTTTAATGATGATGAGATTAATGACATTTTTTCCGTTTTTTCAATCCCCACCCATATGACTTTTATATATTTCTGATTTGGAAACACACCTGTTCCTTTTAGTTGAATGGAGAAAGGCTGAATATCTTTGATGGAGTTTTGTATGATGTGATAAATGTTTTCAATATTATCTTCATTTGTGTCACCTAGAAATTTTAAGGTTATATGCATGTTTTCAAGTTCAACTAACTTAATGTTTGTTAGTAATTTCGCTATTTCATCATGAAATTTCTTTATTGTTTCATTTACTGGAAGCTCTACTGCAATAAATCCTCGAAACTGATTCATAAAATCCATAATAAATATTGGAATACATATGTTTTTTCCAACCATTCATTTTTTTTTATTTGGATAAGATTTGTCAAATAATGCTTATAACCATCATAAACACAAAATAATAAATGAGTTGGTGAGCATAAGATGATAAATAAAAAACAAGATTCAAAAATCAAAGGCTTTATGAGTTTAATTCGACCATTTACTCTTCTAGCACCTTTTATCGTATCATCTAGTATTATAATTGCAAGTTATGTATATATGCAAGTTTCACTTTCTTTTTCACAAGTACTAATTTTTCAGATTCTCCCTGCAAGCCTTTCATTTGTGTTTCTTAATGGGGCATCAAATGCATTAAATCAAGCAACAGATTATGATGCAGATTTAATATCTAAACCATATAGACCAATTCCAAAAGGAATTATAACAAAAAAAGAGGCTATTACAATAGCAATAATCATGTACATTGGATCTTTTCTAATTGGAGCAATTATTCATCCAACATTTCTGATGCTTCTGTTGTTTATCACATTTTTTACCGTAACATATTCAATATCTCCACGAATGAAAGATAAATTATGGTTTAATCAACTATGGATAGGAATCCCTAGGGGATTTCTTGGAATCTTGGGATCATGGAGTGTATTTGGATCAATTATGGAACCTGTGCCATTGACAATTGCATGTATCGCAGGGTTATTTTTATTTGGCGGATCAATCACAAAAGATATATCTGACAAACATGCAGATAAAATAGTTGGAACAAAAACACTTGTAATCAAATATGGTGAAAAAAAAGCAGCATTCATAGTTCTTCCATTTCTATTCTTCCCATTTATCTTAATACCAGTTTTCATCAATATTGGTTTTTTACCCGTTTATTTTTGGCTTCTAACATTCCTTGCCATACCTGCTTTTTTCATTTTTAAAACAATGGTAGAAGATCAATCAAAACAGTTCTCTCTTGAGAATACTCGTGCATGGTCATTTATGTATATCACATATTTTATCTTTGCATTGTCATTTTCAGCTCTAACTGTGGCAGGAACTATTCTTCAAATTTAATTTAAAGATTATTTTAAAATTAATTTTAAAGAAAGATTATAATACTATCTTTTCAATTCATGTTTTGTGGTGTTGAATTGGGATTTGAGGAAGAAAAAGTAAATGAAAAAATAATTATTTCAATTAATAGAATTGTTTTATTAAAAACACTTCTCATTGGTTTTTTAAGTTTTGTAATTATGGGTGTGTTGATATTTAATTTTTCTACAAGTATCATTACATTTGGATTAAGTATGATTTTTGGTTCAACAGTTGGTTTATTGGGCATCTATTTTATACTTATTTCAAAACCTTTGTTTAAAGGGTCAATTTCATCATATTCATCTGAAGATGATGAAGAACTAGAATTTCAAAGTATGATGAAGATAGAATAAAAGAAGTCACAACTTATCCGCCACTGATCATATGTATGACTTGAATATCTGCGTTTTCAGGAATTTTTACTTCTGAATATTTCGATCTTGGAACGTGATCTTTATTGATTTTTACAATAACAAGAGGAAAAGTAAATTTTAATCTTTTTAAAAGATCCTTCACTGTTTCATCTTTAACATAATCAACATTTCTTTTGTTTACTGTGATACTCATATTATATCACCAACAAGAAGTTCAAGGACAATATTTGCCTGCCAATTTGCCATTAAACAGACTTTTGGTGCTAAAAGCACATCATCATCACTTGATAAGGCATGTTCATCATAAACCATATGGAGGTTTCCTATTTGTTTTGTAACGATACGATCTGAATTTCCAATACCTGCAACACCTGATGCAGCAACAATGGGGGTATTTGGTAAATGATGCATGATTTCTTCAATAAACTGTGTTTTTGTTTCTGCACTATCTAATGCTTCAACAACAACATCAACATGAGTAAATGGTTTCCACATAGACCCTTTCGTTAATTTTTTATTTATAATTGAACAGCTTGTATGAGGATTTATTTGTTTGATATTATCCTGTAAAGCCTTTACCTTTTCTTTTCCAATTTGCCCTAGAAAAAAATATTGCCTATTCAAATTACTCTCTTCAACGCAATCAAAATCAACGATGACAAGATGATTTATCCCTGATCTGGCTAGGGATACTGCAACATTGGAACCTAGGCCACCAGCGCCAGCAATGCCAACAGTTTTTTTTGAAAGAATTGATGCAATTTTTTGCGATTCATTTTTTCTATCTATCGGAATAATTGTCATTTCTTACAATATCTCCACTTATACTTGGTACAATACCTGCACTATTTTAATAATATGTTGCTTGACTTGATCATTTCTTTTGATGATGGTTTTTATATCATATAATATACCTAAGGGATTCTCTGTCTTCATCACTAGTTTCACTTGTAAGCAATTTTTCAATATTTCTATTATATTCCTTCTGTGAACGTTCATATGATTCTAATGCCGTGTGTCCCTTTAACATAGGACATAAACAAGAAACATTGATAAAAAATATTTCAGAGAAATTACAGAAACATTACGCATCTGTTTTTGAGCAAGTATGCAAGGAACTACTTTGGGATATCCATTCAGACGTCGGAAAAATTGGGCGATGGTGGCATGGAAGTGAAGAAATAGACATAATAGGGTTAAACGAAGAAAAAAATACTATTTTATTTGGAGAATGCAAATGGAGTAAAAACAAAGTAGATGTCGAAATTTTAGAAGATTTAAAACAGAAAACAAAAGACGTAAAATGGAAAAAAGACAGGCGAAAAGAAAAATTTATACTGTTTTCAAAATCTGGTTTTACAAAAGAATTGGAAGACGTTTCAAAAGAGAATACAAATTTAGAACTATATGATATGAACCAATTAAATAAAGTTGTTGAATCGAAGTAAAACATCATTTTCAATCAATATTGGACTAATTGTCAATAACAGAAGCATAACAAAGATGATAACAAACCAAAGACAACAATGTATCTGCATTACCAACAAAAAAACCCATTTAGAAAACTAGACAAAACTTTTTTTTCATAATATAAAAAAGTTCGACTTGATATGGGTGTGGGACATAATTAATCTGCTAGCCAGTACAAATTATGCCATATCCCTGTGAGAATATTTGCGGTATTAACCCTATCTGGTCTTTTTTGTCCCAGGCGCC
>NJDG01000045.1 GCA_002254885.1 Thermoplasmatales archaeon ex4572_165 | reverse complement strand
ATAGTACTCGGGGGAGTAAAAAAAATGTCAACAACATATCAAGATCATGTGGATAAAAGAGTAAAAGAGATGAATGAAAGAAGAATTAATTTTCGTATGAAAAATAAGTTAAAGGTAAAATCAAGGAATTAAGGATTTATTAATAAATTATTAATGGTGAGGGAAGAAAAATGAAGAAAGTATCAACTACTGCATTAGCAAAGGATAGACAAATCGGAGCAAGTGAATTATTTAAAGTTCTTTCTTTAAATAAATGGATATATAGAAAAGATAGTAAGTGGCATTTAACCAATGAGGGACGTATGGCTGGTGGCGATATAAAATATACTCCAAAGTTTGGTGAATATATTGTCTGGCCCATTAATCTTGATTTAAATCAAAAGACAGATTATAAAGAAACTTTAAGTGTGACGAAAATTGGAAAAAAATATGGTATTTTTGGACAAAAGGTTAATTTGTTTCTCTCAGAGCTTGGATGGATAGAAAAAGACAAAGGTGGTTGGGTAAGTACAAATGCAGGTAAACAGAACGGTGCTATTCAGATGGTTGCAAAAAATAGTAAACCATATGTTGTTTGGAGAAAGGATTTACTTGATAATAAGCATTTTAAAACGTTAATAAATGAAGCAAAAGGTAATGTTGAAGATTCTTTAGTTGAGGAGAAACAATTGAATGAATCTGATGATTTTAGAAAAAAATATCCACCAACATACAGAACTCCAGATGGACACAGGGTAAGAAGTAGAGCTGAAGTGATGATTGATGATTTTTTATATAAAAATAAAATTGTACATGCCTACGAAAGGAAATTGAATATTGATGAGGAGATGTATTGTGACTTTTACATTCCAGAAAAAAAATTATACATTGAATATTGGGGATTAGAGGAAAATGAAAAGTATTTAGATCGGAAGAAAACTAAATTGGAACTTTATGCGAAATATAATTTTAATTTAATTGAAATAAATAATAATGATGTGGAAAATCTTGATGAAAAGTTGGCTTCTAAATTAAGAAAACATAACATAAATGTTGATTAACATTAAAGGTAAAAACCGGAAAGGTTAAGCAAATAGGTACATCTCGGATTAATTTTTTTTTTCTAAATGCTGATTTTTGCTAGATGTTTACTATGTTACATCAAATGGATTCTGCCTTTTTTTGGAAAATCATAATAACAGTGATTGCGCTTATTTCAGTAAAAAATGAGAAATTGGTGGTTTTAAAGAAATGAATGTTAGTGTGATTGGAGCAGGATTAATGGGTTCAGCTATAAGTTATGATGTTTTACATGAAACATCAATTGATACAGTAACTCTAATCGATAATAATCATGGTGCGTTGAAACAAGCAGAGAAAATCTGTAAATCAGATGCTTTACAAACAAAAAAGATTGATATTAAAGATGAAGATAAACTTAAAGATGCTTGTTTAGGGAGTTTTGTTATCATTTCAGCAGTTCCATATTTTTTTAATGAAATGTTAACAAAAATCGCTATTGAAAATAGTGCCCATTTCATTGATCTAGGTGGTAATAATGATGTTGTTCAAAGACAAAAAAGTCTACATGATGCAGCTGTTGATCAACAGGTAACTATTATCCCAGATTCAGGACTTGCACCAGGTTTAGTTTCAATAATTACAAAAGATATAGTAGAGAATTATTCAGATATTGAATATGTAAAACTTCGTGTTGGTGGACTTCCAGTTAATCCAAAACCTCCATTGGAATATGAAATTGTTTTCTCTCCTAATGGTCTGATTAATGAATATCTGGAGGATGCTATTGTTTTAGATCATGGAAAATCAATAATAAAAAGTTCTATGTCTGAAATTGAAACAATTTCATTTCCAGAACCATTTGAAAACATGGAGGCATTTATTACATCAGGTGGATGTTCTACTCTTCCAACTACTTATAAAAATGTGATTAATTATCTTGATTATAAAACCATTCGATATCCGGGTCACTGTGAAAAATTTAAGACTATGCTTGATCTTGGATTCGGATCAACAAAATCTATTTCTGTTCATGGTTCAAAAATTACGCCTCGTGAGGTATTAATTCATCAGTTGGAAAAAAAGTTACCAAAAACTGGTAATGATGTAATTTTGCTGAAAGTATTTGCAAAGGCAAGAAAGAATGATGATATTATTAATATTGAATATTCGATGATTGATTATATAGACAAAAAGTCAAATCTTTCTGCAATGATGCGTACAACAGGATTTCCTGTTTCAATTACTGCTGATTTTCTGGCAAAAGGTATTATTAAAAAACCGGGGGTGTTTTGCCCAGAAGAAATCATTCCAACTAAAATGATGTTTAAAGAGCTTAAAAAAAGAAATATTAACATAGAAAAAATAGAAGAAAAAGTGTAAAATAAATGATGGATGAAATAGAAAATGCAACAAAATACTGCTATGTTTAGCCAGTTTAAAATACAGACTCTAACAAAATTACAAAACGCCATTAAGAAAAATGAAGTTGATGAAAAGGTAAGACCAATTATTGATATCATTAATGATCTTGATTCATATGTGACAACAAGTAGTTGCGCGGGAAGAATCATTCTGATGCAACTTCCAGAGGTTGGAGATAAAAAAAATGCAATATTTCTTGGAAAATGGCATCGATCAATAAAATTTTCTGAGATAAAGGATACATTAGAAACATATGATGATGGTCAGTTATGGTTCATCACACAGTCTCCCATTTTCCATATTGCAGCAGAGGCAATTAATGATGCAGATAATTTAGTTAAACTTGGTATTTGTTCAGGTTTTAAACATAGTGGATTCAAAACAGGGAAAAAACGTATCATTGTTGAGATTTGTAGCACAGAACGCATGGATGTTCCAATTGCTGTTAATAAGAATGTGTATGTGTCAGATGAGTATCTTGAATTACTTGTAGAATTTGGAAATGATTTATTGATAAGAGGTCATAAAAAACTGGAAAAATTATTAACAATGTTAAAAACAAGAGATTAAAAATAAGAAAAATGGAGGAATATACTTTACTATGTGTTCCTTGTTGAACGTGCGATCCATGCATTTGTTGGTATCCGTCCATATATTGGATACATGTCATTTTCATATTTCATATGTGCTTTTTCTTTGATTGTTTTTTTGTCAAAAGACCAGTAGAATTTTCGAAGATTCTTACCTTCTTCTTTGATTTCTTCACGTCGAATTTTAAGTAATTTCTGTCGTTGAAGTTCATAAAACAATGCTCTTGAGTATTTATCTATACTCATATCTTCGATTTCATTATTACCATCAAAAATAGTCTCAACTGTTTTTGCTAGGTTTATTGCATCTTTTTTTTGCATATCAAAAGCGTTTTTCAATGCTTCAACTAAATTTTTATCCATTTAATTTCCTCACAATACCACTTTTGGTATGTTTCATTATTAAGGAATTGTTGTACAGACATTACCAGCCCTCTTGACAGCTCTTACCATTTTTATATAAAAAGAAAAATATGAAACAATAAATTGGTAAATATTTTATCCGAATGATTTAAAAAACTACTCCATATACATGCGATTATAACATAAATAGGTACATTGTGATTAAAATGAAACGTGTGTGTAATTTCTATGCGGGTCCTGCAACACTACCTCTTCCAGTGTTACAGAAGGCCAAAGAGGAGCTATTGGATTTCAATAACACAGGAATGTCAGTTATGGAAATATCTCATCGCAGTAAACAATATGCTGAGATGCATCAACAAGGAACTGATTTAGTGACTGAGCTATTAGGACTTAACGATGAATATAAGGTTATGTGGTTGCAGGGGGGAGCATCAACACAATTTTATATGGTTCCTGCTAACCTGTATCAAAAGGGAAAACCGATGGAGTATGTAAACACAGGTGTTTGGTCAAAAAAAGCAATCAAAGAAGGAAAGCTCTATGGAGATGTTAATGTTGTTGCAAGTTCTGAGGATAAGAATTTTTCATATATACCCAAAGACATTTCCTTTAATGAAAATGCATCTTTTGCTCATGTAACTGGAAATAACACTATCTTTGGAACTGAATATCATTCATGGCCAAAGGTCCCTGATTCTGTTCCCCTAGTTTGTGATATGTCTTCGCATATATTTGATAAAGAAATTGATGCAAAAAAATTTGGTGTGATTTATGCAGGTGCACAAAAAAACCTAGGACCTGCAGGTGTCACTCTTGTTATTGTTAGAAAAGATCTTCTTAATCGAGTTTCTGATAACACTCCCACAATGCAAAAGTGGATTACACATGCAGAAAAAGACTCATTATTTAATACAGGTCCTTGCTGGGCGATTTATATGTGTAAGCTTAGCCTTGACTATTTGAAACAACAAGGTGGAGTTGCTGCTATGGAGAAAAAGAATCGTAAGAAAGCAGATCTTCTTTATGATGTATTTGATTCTTCAGATGGTTTCTATAAGGGACATGCTGAAAAAGATTCCCGTTCTCTTATGAATGTCACATTTAATCTTGAAACACCTGAACTTGAACAAGAATGTTTCAATGAAGCAACAAAACAAGGTCTTATTGGTTTGAAAGGTCATCGATCAGTTGGTGGAATGCGCGCATCAATCTATAATGCAATGAATATTGAATGTGTTGAAAAACTTGCATCATTCTTAAAGGAATTTCAAGAGGATAATCAATAATTCCTTTTCCTTTTTCTATTTTTATAAAAAGCAAAGTGGGTTAAATTATAATGAATTAAATGATTAATAAAACAAAAGTAACAAATAAACAGCTTTATAATGAATATTAAATAGAAATATTTAAATTGTAATATAAGTTGCCCCTCTCCTAATAGGTTTAATTAAGCATTATATTAGTAATTAAATGTACAATAAGTATTAAATAACTATAAAACTATAAAATAAAAATAATTATTGGAGAAAAACATTCATGTCCTATCATTTCACATTTGATTTAAGTAAACTCTCACAAGCATTATTCTTTGAAATTACAAGCTACACAGAAAAAGAATTAATACCCGAATCAATCAGTGAAAAAGCAAAAGAACTTGTACAAAAATTTAACATAGTTGAAAAAACAGGATTAAATTTAGATGATGCAATCGTTCTCATAAGAGATATAATAGATGCACATGTAAAAAATTTTATGTTGAAAACACAATTCACAAACGCAAAAAATAAAGCATTGTTTCTTCCACATTGTTGCAGAAAATATATGGATTCACGTTGCAAAGCAACATTTAACACCGAATATTCATCATATTCATGCAATCATTGCTCAAAGGATTGTTTAGTTCATCAAGCAATAAAAGTTGCAAAAAAGAAAAAATATGATGTCTATGTATTACCTGGTGGATCATGTGTACAAAAAATCTTAAAGAAACACACATATGAAGGAATTGTAGGGGTTGCGTGTACTGATGAATTAAAACTTGGAACAAAGATATTAAGCCAATGTATGACTCCAAGTCAATCAGTACCTTTAACAAAAAATGGATGTTCAGAAACTCAATTTAATATTGAAATGTTACAACGAGTTCTTGATGAAAAAGATGCAAAAAATAAAAAAAAATAAAAACGCATAATTTCTAATTCATCAAACATATTTTTTTATAATTTTTATATTTTATAGTAAATGCATTCTTATTTTCATTTTGTAATAATAACACTCATTATTTAAATATGAATCTTTACAATAAAAATTGATAGAATCCTATCGTATAGGATGGTGATGAAAAAAAATGAAAAAACAATTGCTCGTTGTAGATGATGAAGAAGACATTCTTACCTCATTAAACGCATTCTACAAACAAAATGATGTAGATATCAAAACAGTAACAAATGGAAAGGATTGTATAAAATTCATTGAGCAAGGATTCAAAGGAATTGTTCTCATTGACATTATGATGCCAAAAATGGATGGATGGCAGACCGTTAAAGAACTCGTAGCACGGGGACTTAATAATCATGTAAAAATTAAGATTATTACTGGAAAAGGAACCAAGGATCATTCAAAAATTGCTGAACTTGCTCCTTACATAGATGATTACATTGGAAAACCATTCACACATGAAACACTTCTAAAAATCATCGAATAGAAACAAAAAACCCCCTATTCTTTTTTTTCTTCCTTATATAATTTGCTGTTATTCTGTCAAAATGTGATTTTCACAATTAACTTATAAATAAAATGATTCACCTCTCGATTTTCACCATAATACAAGTGATTTGTTCAAAAAAGGGGCCTGTATTGATATCTGCCAATCCCAAAATATCATATGGGTCTCTTTTAAAAATCATCTAAACGTTTCATTGGAATTGAATTCATTAATTTTTTTGCAGTATTCCAAGATTTACGAGTGTGGGGTGGTAATTTTCCATAAGTTTTCACCCAGGTTTCAAGAAATATTTTAGTGATTTGATCCGCAGGATATCCGCTTCCCATTGGTTTATTAATTTTTGATTCAAGTTTTTCAGCAATAATGGATATCTCACGATCTCTTTGTGTTTTTGCAAGAATGGATGCAGCGCTTACAATAGGATATATATCATCTGCTTTATGTTTTGATATAATCTCTGTTCTTTTTGGTAATTGTTTTTTAATGTTATCTCCGAAACGAGATTCATTTACATCGGCTGCATCAACATAACAAAGATCAGGTTTCAGTTTCTTTATCACTTTTGTAAAAGCAAAAACCTCAATTTCATTCATCGTCATTACTTTTCTCATGTCATCAATATCTGATGCTGGAATTATGAGAATTTCAAATGATTCACATTTTTCTTTGATGATTTTTTCAAACATTTCTCTTTTTTTTGGAGTATGTTTCTTTGAATCTTTCACTCCAAGAGCATTAATAAACTCTTCATCATTAAAACATACTCCTGCAACCGTTAAAGGACCCATTACAGGGCCTTTACCTGCTTCATCTACACCACATATCATTGTTGATTCAATTGGGAAATGTGGGGGATGTAATAAAAAGATATTGGGCGGGGGGATGAAGAAGAGATAGATAGTCACTTTTTTAACCGAGTAGATTATGTCCAGATGCAGATTTGCCGACGTGGCTTAGCTGGTAGAGCGGCTGATTCGTAATCAGCAGGCCGAGGGTTCGACCCCCTCCGTCGGCTTGTCAGAAGGGATTACTCCTTATAAATGCAACAAATAGTCCAAAATAGCGCGGGGGCTTTTAACCTAGAATAATAACATTATTTTTAATATTGAGGACTTTGAAAAACCCCCACTATAGAAATCTCTTTATGTCCTTAAACTATATCTGTTTTATAAGGAGTGTCGGAGATCGTCTTGTATTAATGAAACAGCAGATAAATTGGAAACCATTTATTCCTCTGGTAAAAAGCGTGTTTCATGATAATAAAAAAACAGGTGGACGACCTAATACTGATGAGCTTATTGTAGTTAGATCCATGCTCTTACAAGCATGGTATAATCTATCAGATCCGGAGTTGGAGTTTCAAAGTTATGATCGGTTAAGTTTCCGTAATTTCCTTGGTTTCCCTGAGAAAATCCCTGATTTTACTACT
>NJDG01000017.1:38132-54977 GCA_002254885.1 Thermoplasmatales archaeon ex4572_165 | reverse complement strand
AGACCCACGCCCTCACGTTGAATGGTTTCTTCTACATCCTTATTACCTATTAATCTTCTAACATGCCTTCGACATTTTCTGAAATCCTGTTCAATGCCATTATTCGTCCGTTCCAATTTAATGATTTTTTTACCATTTTCAGTATCAACTTTAATGTTTGTTACCAGTAAATTTTCTTCATATTTCACGAATCGGTCCTCAATGATTTTTAACCCACGTCTTAATGATTTGGAATTTTCTAAATTCTCCTGTTCAGTTTTCAATATTGAAAGAAAATCTGTAATGCCTTTACGAGCTTTTTGAAGTTCATTATCATTCCATTTAATCTGTGTACTAAGAGGAAATGGCCATTACGCCAACGTAACGCAGCACGCCACCTCATCAAACCATTCCTTCCGATCTCGTAATCGTTTCGCATCCTTACTAATCCTCCCTCTCACCTTCGGTGGCGGATGTAACAAAACAATTGTTTTCTTAACATCAGAAATAGTAGATATCGCACAATCCATCAACACCTTCAACAAAGTTTTATCCTCATGAAAAACAGATCGAAGAGCTTCAGGAATAATAAGAATCACATGACGATGCTTCACATCAAAAGTCTTCCTGGCAATACTATCTGCCCATTTATCACTAAAACGCTTCTCACAATGAGTACACACCCGAGAATTGCAACCAAAATGAACAACCTTCACTTCACCACAACCAGAACAACAATAAAGACGATTCAAATAACTAAAAAGAACAACAAGATCCTCCTTATTCTCAGAATGAAAACGACAGGCAAATAAACGAAAACCACTCACCATATCCTTCACCAACAAAAGTGTCCCACGACCATGATTCTGACTACCATCAATCTGTAACACATAACCACCATTAACACAAATATGATCAGCAAATAACGGCAAACTCTCAAGATGAACCGCAATAAAATAACAAAGGAAACGAACACATAAACGCTGCAACGTCGAACGAGGAATAAACGGACCAAACCATCCAATCTCACCCTGAATTTCCATAATTTGAAAATGCTTACTGAAACGTAAACGACCAACACGAGCCAAAAGATCAAACGAATAAGGAGAACGAAACGGAGTCAAACTCCGCAAAGACTCAGAAACAAAACGACAACCATCAACAGGACAATACTTCACAATCTCAGTAACACGCTCATCACCCTCCAACGTAACCAAACGACGATCACAAGACTTCTCAACCTTTAACAAACCATTATAACTAAGACAACGATCAACAGAAGGTTCAAACCTCTTCTGAGGCTGCGAAGTACAAAAAGAGATTGATTTTTTTCCCCCCGATCTTATGTGACACATTCATCTCTACAATATCGCTTTCAGGATACGAAATACCAATCCGATCAAGACAAGATTTCAGTTCATCTGAAGTTCTAATATCTTCAAGAAAAACCGTCTCAGCCAATACCTTTGTCTTCGCTTTATCAAGAGTAGCCTTGACAACTTTTGGATTTGGCCCAAGATACTCCAACACTTTCTGTTTAACCTTGCCATCAACCCGTTTTCCCTCAACCAAATAATAATAGATTTTATCTCCTCGTTTCTTAGCTCTTACAAATGCCATGTTGTGCCCATACATGGGCACAACGTTTATAAGTGCTTCTATACATATAAAGATTGTGAAAATTGGGCACAACATAGTTAAATATAACTCTCAATGGGCATTATAGATATTTATTATCGATAATAAAAAGTTGGATAGAATGATGTATAAAGCAAACACATATACGGACTTACTGTGAATAATAATAATATTTTTGTATCCGATTTACATGGTAACCAAAAAAAATTCAATAAACTGTTTGAAATCATTAATGAAAGACAACCAGATGGCGTGTTTATCGGAGGAGACATACTTCCAAATCATATTGCAATGGATGAATCAATGGAACAGTTCATTGATAGGTTTTTATTTCACCCCATAAAAACATATAAAAAAACCATAGAAAAAAACACTCGTTTCTTTATCATCCTAGGTAATGATGATCCGAAAAAATTCGAATATATTTTTGTAAATAAAGATAAAGAAAAACTGATTGATTATGTTCATTTTAAAACAATCCCGTACCACGATTTTTTTGTAACAGGCTATTCATTTATCCCTCCAACCCCTTTTCAACTTAAAGACTGGGAACGTTATGATGTTTCACGATTCGTAGATGTTGGATGTGTATCTCCTGAAGAGGGAATACGAACAGAAGACTTTAATCCCGATGAAATCAAATACGCTACAATAAAAGAAGACACCTTAAAACTTATACACAATGCACCACCAAAAAAAACCATATTTCTATTTCATACTCCCCCATATAACACTTATTTAGATCGGGCTGCATTGGATGGAAAAACAGTTGATCATACCCCTATCGATGTCCATATAGGAAGTGTGGCGATTATGGATCTTATCAAAAAACATCAACCATTACTAACACTTCATGGTCATGTACATGAAGCCGTACAGTTAACAGGTAATTGGAAACAACAATTTCAAAATACTTTCTCATTTACAGGGGCAGATGTAAAAGAATCTTTGTCTATTGTATACTTTAACCCTCAAAACCTTGAGGACGCATCAAGAGAAACATTCCCTCTTTAATTATCCGTCTTCTTATCTAGTGGAATCGTTCGTGCGGTCATATACTGAGAAGTAATATGAGTAGCCCAACTGGTTTCCTTTTTTAAATCCTCATCAGTTACAAGATGTACATCAAGAATGTTTTCTACCTCGATCCCTGTTTTTTCCTCATTTTGCTCAGATATTTTTACTCCTTCCTCTTCAAACCAGTCTAATAGATGCTCTCTTTGTTCTTCATTACCTTGAAAATGTACAATCAAATCTATATCGCTAGCGGGCCCTGCCATCCCTGTTTTTGTGCTTCCTATAAGATATAAGGCTTTCACACCAAACCGATCTGCATCTAGATTCTTTCCAATTTCATAGGTTTTATGAAGCCTCCAACTCCAATGATCTGCCTTTTTAAGATATGCTAATGCTTTGTTTTCATCCCCATCCATAATAATCGATAAGGTTCCACCATCAATCCACTCTGAAACCCTCATTACTTTTACGACATTCTCATATTTTTTAAAGTTATTCAAAAATGAAGATAGGTGATTTGGGGCCTGTTCAAATAATGTTTCATTTAAAAAACAATCCGATTCATCAGGGTATAATGGTAAATATCGGATATCTGCCTCAACAAGATCCTGGAAAAAATGTGTACCAAAACTTAATTCGGGAATATAATCTCCTTTGCGTTTTGCAATTTCAACAAGAAGCGTTGTATTGTTTATGTCTCCATAGTTCACAGGAACACCAAGTTTATAATCTCCTCGGCTTCCCCAACGACCAGGGCCCATCAATATAAAACGTCGCTTTGGAAGTTTTTGATTTAACCCATTCACAATTAATGCTATCTTCTGCATTTCCTCAATAGAACCTAAATCAGCATATGCTTCTGGTTGCACATAAACTACATATTCAATGTTTTCAATTTGGCTTGTGGTAACATGTTTATTTGTTGAAAAAAGTTTATGTTTTACTTTAATATTCTTAGGAATAGGTTTTCTTTTTCTATCAATGCTTTGACTTTGTGGTCTGCATTGAAGAATTTGTAGTTTCTCCCCATCTGATGCGAATTCAACATCAACAGGAGTTCCAATTTTTTCCTCAAGAAGAATTAAAATACGTTTCATAACTTCAAGAAAATCTGTTTTCTCAAACAATTTTGAAAAAGTAATAATGATATCAGATTCTTTCGGATCGGAAAGAACGCTTGGAATAGACAATCGTCCATCGTTATGAATTGAAATGACATCATTGGTATGGGGAAAAATCTCAGAATGTTCCTTAAAAAACTCAATAGCATCAATAGTTTCAATCGCACCTGATTTCAAATTGACCGCGTCTAAATATTTTGGTGAATATTGAATCTGTTCTCTCACTAGCGTATTCACACGTAATTTTGGTCTTTTTGGAGAAACGAGTATTGGATAGTCTTTGCCAACTCGATCAACCGCTCGTGTCCCAAGTCCAGGAACTATTCGTATCATTCCATCCTTTCGACGAATACGAGGGGACCATCTGAATTCATTACGACTAAATGCAACTCCCCCAAACAATGGCATAAAATAGTTACCAATTTTCTGCCCAACGACCTCTTGGATTAATATACCCATTTCCTCACTAAAATCAAGAAATCCTCTTTCTCTCCGATATTCAATAGGATCAGGACCAAATGTAGAAGCATACACCTCAGCAATTGCATCGATAAGACTATACAATCTTTCTTCTTCACTTCCAGTGTTTGAAACAAATAAACTCTTATATTTTCCAGAAAAAGATGCTCCAAAACTATCCTCAAGAAGGCTTGATGACCTAATAATAATAGGTTTTCCTTCTAAATCTCTAATAATTTTTCGTAAACCTTCCATTATCTCATGAGGAAACGATGCGTTTTTAAAGACCTGTTCAAGGAAAGGTTGATCTTTTCGAATTTGATCAGGATTAAGATATTTTACATGAAATGCTTCATCTAAATCATTATAATGCACAAAATTCAAAATTGTATCCGATGTAATATACCAGCTTTTTGGAAATGAAATATCTTTCAGAAGTTCATCATGTTCCATCTCTTCTTGAATGATTTTTTCTGCAAGAAAAAACCCTGATGTTTTTCCGCCTAATTTTCCACATCCTTGAGCTGGTCCAATAACATGATCTAATAGTTTTACAAAATCCTCAAGTGTAATGAAATTCTTTGCAACGTTTACGAATTCCAAACGATCTGTAAAAAAACGACGGATAAGTGCGGTTCTGATGCTTGTTCTATCCTCCATTGCCAATATTTCTTCAACATCTTCTTTATTAAAAAAACGGTTTAACTCGTCAGTAATTTCAACCAATGAAATCCCTTTTTTTTGAGCTGATAGAAGTAACGGCCGTGCCTTGTCTTGCCTTAACCAATGATGAAAAAGATCAGATATCTCTTCAGGGGGTATTCGCTTCTTTGCCATCTTAAAAATCTGCTCTTGAATAAATTTCAATGATTCAAGATTTTGACGAGGGTTTGGCATATTAATACCACACCACTGACTTTCAGCTACATCCCTATCCACGGGACAAATATTTCCAAGAAGCTTTGTAATCTCCTCATTTTCATATCGAAATAAATGATAGATCATTTTCCTTGTTAATCGTAACAAGGTACGTGGATCTGTACGAATTAGTAGACCAATAATGACTTCCCAGTCATGTTTTTGTTGATTTAGCTCTTTGCCTGTTTTTGTTGATTTTAGTGTTTTTTCTGCAAGGTTTAACTCTTTTTTTAACTGTGCCTCACCAGCAAATTTTCCAATTTGATTCGCGATTGCATCGATTAGTTTTCTTTCATCAATTAAAAAAGGACCTTCGTCCATCTCAGGCTTTTGCTTTAAATAAAAAACCTCTATGACGCCGATTTTAGAATCATTATGAAATATATTGCTGATCTGGCTCCATTTGGTTTCATTGAAATTGGCAGATTCAAAATCTTTTCCAAGTATTGAAATACGCGCACATGTGATCTCTGGATACTGCCATGCAGGAGGTATTAAAGCAGTGATTTTTTGGATGGCTTTTTCAAACGAAAGAGTTGGATCCTTTATGATATCGGTTAATCCATATAGACAATTTAATTCTTTTACCCTCTCTTTTAAAGCATCGATTCCATTATTGTAACCTGCATTTTTTGTCATAAGTATATCCTTCTTTTTAATTCCTTATCTATCTTTTATAATCACACCATGTCCTTTGGTACTATCAACAATAATCTTTAAAGGAACCTTGGTTTTTATGTGTTTCATAAATTCAGATGATTCTACTACATTCTGATTTTTAATCCAATTCCAATTAATATCGTCTTGTTTTTTTGTAATAAGATATGCCACCTTTGATGCCATCATGTCATGGAAGAAATGTGAACCTTGTGATGGATCAATGTGTCTTTGTTTATATGGTGTTTCCACTATCGCTCGTGTTCCCGCAATGTTGCTCCAAATAACTGGGATTCCTAACCATGGATCAGAAGACCCCCACCGACCAGGTCCAATGAGAATGTATGGTGTTTTTTTATCCATTAGCTCCTCATTTTTCTTTCGAATTTGATCAACAATTTGGACTGAATTTGATAAATCAAAATAATCTTGATCAACATATATAATATCTGAAATATCTGAAATAACACTATGTCCCATGATGTCTTTACTATCAAGAATGATGTCTTCATCCTGTACTTCATCTCGATTAAAATGGATTTGTTCTTGAGGTGATACCATATTTCTAATTTGAAGAATGACGAGTTCAGCGCCTTCTGATTCTATGGTTGGAATGTTAACAGCAAACTCGATTTCAACAGCACACCCTAATACAATCTTGCTGATCTCCAGCAGCAATTTAATTGCTTTTGCTAATGGAATAGTATTTAAATTTAGAATGGGAGCAAAATCAACAACAAGAGATCCTTCATCATACAATCCTGGATATAATCGATCGTCTTGAATGACATACGTTGAAACGATATTATCTAATACACCATCTTTTCGTGCAATGTCAATATCAAGTTTATCCAGAGAGGTGTCTTCGTTATAATTTACGTATTTGTAAATAGATTGGATATTTAATCCGTAAAATGAATTTTGAGAGTGTTTCATATAATCTTTTGCAGTTCCATATAATGGTGATTTGGGCCGATTGGGGCAAAATGCAAAACTATTCCCGCCATCTACTATCGATTTTCCAAGACCAAGAGCAAGATACGCGATTCCCTCTTCTGCACTACATGAACCAGACGGATAATAATTATATGATTTTGCAACACCTGAAATCGTTGGATAAAAATATCTTCCTTTTTTTGTTCCCACAACTTCCTGTATGAGAACCGCCATTTTTTCGTCTCCAATATGCTTATTGGTGCTACGAATATATGCTCTTGCTTGATCAAAATATGTAGAGGCATATACGTGCTTTATGGCATTGCATACTTCTTGAAAACGTAAATCTGTTTCCCATGAATCATTCGGCAGAAGCATCGATGAATAAATCCCTGCAAACGGTTGCATCAATGAATCTTCTAGCAGCCCAGAAGATCGTGCTATTAATGGTTTTCGAGTGTTACGAATAAAAGCACGTAAATCACCTAAAATAGTTGGTGGAAGGCTAGTTTTCATAAATTTTGCCGAAATACGTTCATCTGATAGATGAGTGAAATCTAACTTGTGTAATGCGTTATTTTTTATAAAATAATCAAAAATTTCAGTTGATAATACAATACTTCGTGGAATTGTGATTTTTAAATTTGGAAAGGGATCGTCGTGAAGATATTTTGATAATATTTTTGCAAGAAACGCAATCCCTCTTGCCTTTCCCCCTAGGGCACCGGAACCTATTCGAGTGATTTTTATATTAGGATCATCAATGTTTCTTGAAAAATGTGTTATGGCTGCTTGATTAATTGAATAACTATAATTTTCTAGAATTTCTTGAAGTTTGATTTTCGTATTGTTTTTTTCGTATGTTTTTTGTTCTAACATAAAACATTGCTTTGCAAACTCTACCTCACCAATGCTTTTCAACCAATTAGAAAGCCTATGTTTTTTCAAACAAAAAGAAAAAATCGTGTCATCAAGTTCAGATATTGCCCCATTAATGTCTTGAATTTGTTGAATATGGTAAATATCTTTTCCATTTTTATCATGAAAAACTATTTCATTTGGGCCAAGTTGATCTTGTATAAACATCCTTATTTTATTAAATAAATCAGGGGATGATTTCGTTATGGTTTTGATATTTTGATTTGATAATTCCGATGTTTTAATTTTATCAGATGATTGGATAAGCACGGGGATGCTTGGTTCATTTTTGAAGGCTTTGTTTGCAATTTCTATACCGATTCGTTTTTGTTTGCCCCCATCCTTAAGAAAATTATCTGAAATGATGAAAGAAATTTGTTTTTTATATGTTTCATATGCCTTATTAGAATCTTTAATCGTTGAGGTGTGAAGAATGAAAGGTCTTTGATGAAATCGTAATTTTTTTTGTTCGTTATTTAAAGAATCATCGATTATTCTTTTGAGATATAAGCAGATTTCTTCATTTAAAAGAGTTAAATAACTAGAATAATATTGTATGGAATCCTCAATTAATAAAATACAAGAGGTTTTCTCAAAGTGGTTGGTCTGTTCAATGTTGATTTTATCCTCAAAATAATGAACAATACTAACAATGATCTTTCCATCACCATTCCATGTAAAAAATTTATCGATGTTTCTATCGACATTTAAAGCAGTTTTCTCTAATTCATTGATATTATTATCAAGCAGACTAATAGGAGTATTTGTTTTCTCTTTTATCTTCTGAGAAAGTAATTCAATTGTTGTATCAATGGGTTTATTAAAAATAATGACTAAATCAAAGTGTCCCTTTTTGATTTTATTAATGGCTTCTGCCCCTGTTTCAACATGAATAATTACAGGTGATTTTAAATCATCATAAAACGAATTCCATTCTGAGAAAAGAGCAGATAATCTTCCCTCTTCTTCTAATTGAAAAAAATTATAAGATGAAGAAATAAGTAGTATATTTTTTATTCTGAATTCTCGAACTGACTTAGATAAATCAATATTAACTTGTTGATTTATATCAGCGTGTTTTCCAGTTATTTCCTCTATCTTTTTTTTTATTTGTTCTTCTTTATTCATATATGTCATTTTATCTGCATGATAAATTTATATAATGCTTAAACCCATCCTCGCATTTTACATGCTTCTGCAACACGTTGAATTGCAATCATATATCCTGCATCACTAACTCTTAGTTTTTTCTTTTGAGCAAGTTCCCAGACTTTATAAAAAGCATCAGTGATTTTGTTGTCTAGTTTTCCAAGGACTTCTTCTTTGGTCCAATAATAATTTTGGTTTGATTGGACTTGTTCAAAGTAGCTACATACAACTCCGCCAGCATTTGCAAGAAAATCTGGAATGACAATCACTTTGTTTTCAACAAGTGTGTTTTCAGCATCAGGCGTTACAGGTCCATTTGCCCCACAAACTACGATTTTTACTGATGATTGGATTTTATCAACATTGTCTTTTGTTATGGAGTTTTCTAGTGCCGCAGGGATTAAAACATCTACTTTTTTTGTTAACCATTCTTTTCCATCCATTCTTTCATATCCCATTTTTGCGGCTTTGTTTTTATCGATGGTTCCAAACCGATCAGTTATTTTTCTTAATGCTTCAAGGTCAATACCCTCTTCTTTGTAATATGCATATGCTTTTCCGTCTTTTTGATCCCAACACGACACAACTACAACCATACCGCCATATTCAATATATAATTCAGCAGCATATTGAGCTACATTTCCAAAACCTTCAATGGCTGCTTTTGTTTTTGTGATATCTATATCCATCTCTTTTAATGCTTCACGAAGTTGATATATAACTGCATATCCTGTTGCCTCGGTTCTTCCAAGGCTTCCACCAAGTTCAACGGGTTTTCCAGTAATAACTCCAGGATATTGTCCTCCATGTATTGCTTGAAATTCATCCATCATCCAAAGCATGTGTTTACCGCTTGTCATTACATCAGGAGCAGGTACATCTCGAACTGGTCCGATGTCTCTTGCTATCTGACGGACCCACCCTCTACAAAGTAATTCTTGTTCTCTTTCGGATAAATCATGTGGATCGCAAATGATCCCGCCCTTTCCACCACCAAGAGGTATATCTGCAACTGCACATTTCCAAGTCATCCACATGGAAAGAGCTCGAACGGTATCTTCTGTTTCTTGAGGGTGAAAACGTATTCCTCCTTTGCAAGGCCCTCTTGCATCATTATGTTGAATACGGAACCCCTTGAAGATACGTGTTGAACCGTCATCCATTTTTACAGGAATTAAAAAATGATATTCTCTTAATGGATTTCTTAATAGCTCACGTTCTGGTACATCTAACTCTAACATATCTGCGATTCGATCGAATTGTTTTTGCGCCATTTTAAATGGATTATATCCTTCTTTTGTCATACCTAGATATCTCCTTTATCGTTTGTGGGGCCGAATAATTTCGACCTATATATAATGATATCATAAAAATGAAAGAAAAAATGTGATATTTGGTGCATATCTTTTGATATTATTACCCAATGTATACATTGTTTACGTAATATTTTCATTTAATCCTTTGTTACATGTAGAAAACTTATAAACCAAAATTGTCATTGTATCGTAGTTCCCAAAGCTTCCTCTCAATCCAAGCAAGAGATATCTTCTGTGGTTTAATCGTATGTGTCATATGAGGAGAAAGAAATATGTTTTCAATAGCCCCAATACTTCCTGAAAACTTGTTCATAAGATCTTCACCCATCATAAAAAAATCCTCAATCTGATAAAATGCAGAAAATAATAAAAAATTATATCGACCGGTGCTTGCCTCCTGAGCTCTTGAAATGTTATGATGGTCCTTTACATATTTACGTATCTTTGCAATCATTGATTTTACCTCAACCATTGAAACAACCAGATTATAACCTGGGGGGATAAACAAATTTGGGAAAAAACAACAAGGAGAATCAATAATTCCGCCTTCAATCAATCGATCAACTCGCCGTTTAATCGTTTTCCTGTTTATGCCCAATTCACGAGCGAGAAACGAATCGTTTCTTTGAATATGTCTACCTTTTAACAATAAAGAAAGGATAGAAAAATAATGAGGATCTAACACCTCATTTTTAATGACAAGATTTCCGCCTTTGTCTAAATGATTAATGAGATCGTTTGCAAGACAATTTGGATTGTTCTTAAACATCAATTTATTTGTGAAAATCGTTGCATCTGCAGGAGAACGCTGTTCCCTTGATGGGATTTTATATTCGGTAACAATCTTCTCCCTCCAACCATGATATGACTCCAAATCCTTAAAATATTCAATCAGGAATGTGTTGTATGCTCCTTCCATACACGAAAATGCAGCAAAAATATGAGAATCATCTTTAAAGAAATCAATAACATCTTTTGAACGTGGCATATCTGCCTTAACAAGAATAAGCATTGGATATGCTTTATAAAGATAAGAAAAAGGATAAAAGGGCAAGGTAATAAAATTTAAATCTATCAACTTTTTTAACTTTTTTTTTACTGTTACTCTGTGGAGGTTCAATGATTTAGATAATGCATCAATATTAACTGAAATCCCTTCACCTGAAACCAAATAAAGAATAAGGCGCAGGTTAATTTCATCATCAAGTAAATTCATTAAATAATAATGTATTAAAAAATGATATATAAACTTAATAAAAAATAAGAAAAAAGGGTTTAAATTACCCCTTGATCGATCATTGCATCTGCAACTTTTACAAAACCTGCAATATTTGCACCAGCTACATAATTTACAAAAGATCCGTCTTTGCCGTATTTGACACAAGAATCATGAATGCTTTTCATAATGTTTTGAAGTTTAGAATCTACTTCTTCCCTTGACCAATTCATACGGTAACTATTTTGACTCATTTCAAGTCCACTTGTTGAAACTCCGCCTGCATTTGCTGCTTTACCTGGTCCAAACAAGACTTTATTTTCTAGGAATATTTCAACACCTTCTGGTGTTGTTGGCATGTTTGCACCTTCTGAAATGCAAATACACCCATTATCTACAAGTGTTTTTGCTTGATCGCCAGAAATTTCATTTTGTGTCGCGCTTGGGAAAGCAACATCACATTTTACATCCCATGGACGTTTTCCTACTTCATATGTTGCACCGAATTTATCTGCATATTCCTTTATTCTGCCACGTTTAACATTCTTAAGTTGCATAACAAATGCAAGTTTCTTTTCACCAATACCTTCTGGATCATGAATCATTCCAGATGAATCAGAAAGCGTCACTACTTTTCCACCAAGTTGTGTAACCTTTTCAACAGTATATTGTGCAACGTTACCTGATCCAGATACTGCAACAGTCTTTCCTTTTAATGAATCTTTTTTAGTTTTTAGCATGTTTTGTGCAAAATAAGTTGAACCATATCCTGTTGCTTCAGGTCGAATAAGACTTCCACCCCATTTGAGCCCTTTACCAGTTAATACGCCTACAAATTCGTTTCTTATTTTTCGGTATTGGCCAAACATATAACCAATCTCTCGACCTCCAACTCCAATATCTCCTGCCGGAACATCAGTAAATTGTCCAATATGTCTTTGAAGTTCAGTCATAAACATTTGACAAAACCGCATTACTTCATCATCAGACTTTCCCTTTGGATCAAAATCAGATCCGCCTTTTCCTCCACCCATTGGAAGAGTTGTAAGACTGTTTTTAAATATTTGTTCAAATCCAAGAAATTTAAGAATGCTTAAGTTGACGCTTGGGTGAAAACGAAGTCCACCTTTGTAAGGTCCAATAGCACTGTTAAATTCAACACGATATCCTCTATTAACATGAATTTCTCCATTGTCGTCCATCCATGGAACTCGAAACATAATCGTTCTTTCAGGTTCAACAATTCTTTCTAGAATATTAAATTGTTGATATTTTGGATGTTTTTTCACAAATGGCATCAAACTTTCAACGACTTCTTGTACTGCTTGATGAAATTCTTTTTGTCCCGGGTCCTTCTCTTTTACTTTTTCCATGAACGTTGTAACATCTTGTTCTATACTCATATCAATCACTTTCATCCTGTTAGTGAGCTGAGTAATAATATTCCATATTAAAAGATTATCCTGAAATATGTAGTTGAAATAATGAAAATGTTTCAATTTTTGCCTATTCCGTCATTTTTATTCATCGTTTTCCGTTAAATAGATGATGCGTTTTAAGTCAATCGTGTTAATATTTATATGAAATGAAACGATACATCTGTTCATTAACTTCTTATTATAATGGGTTGAAGGAAAAATTATGAATGCAGAACCGTCTATAATCAATGATGTTTTAATAAAAGCAGAAAATGAACAAGTCCTTTTCGTTCGCTTACAGTTCATTGACATCCTGGGAATCCCAAAAAACATTGTAATTCCATCCAATAGGCTAGAAGAGGCAATCAAAGAGGGTATTCCATTTGATGGTTCGTCAATAGCCGGGTATGCAACAATAGAAGAATCTGATAAAATAGCGAAACCTTATCCGAAAAGTTTTGTAATACTTCCGGAAGAAATTGAAAAAAGAAAAACTGCAAAACTAAACTGTGACATATATGAACCTTCAGGTAAAAGGTGTCTGGCAGATACAAAATATGCCCTTGAAAGAATCGTAGAAAAAGCAAAAAAAATGGGTTATCTGTTTAATTCTGGACCTGAATGTGAATTTTTTCTTTTTAAAAAAAATGAGGTTGGTCCCACACTTAAACCAAACGATTCAGCAGGCTATTTTGATTTATCACATCGAGATCTTGCAGAGGGTGTACGAGCAGATATTTCATTAGCATTAAATAAACTAGGGATTCAAACTTATACTTCTCATCATGAAGTATCGGCGGGTCAACATGAGATCAATTTTCAATATGCAGATGCAATTACAACAGCAGACCAGATTATAACATTGAAATATGTTACTAAAGTAATTGCAACAAAACATGAACTTCATGCATCATTTATGCCTAAACCTCTTTTCGGAAAAAGTGGATCGGGTATGCATACACACATGTCTTTATTTGATTTTAAAAATAATAATATTTTTTATGATAAAAATGACGCGGAAAACCTTAGCAAAACTGGTCGATTTTTTATCGCAGGATTACTTAAATACGTCAAGGAACTCACAGCGATTCTTAACCCAACAGTAAACTCATATAAACGACTTGTACCAGGTTATGAAGCCCCCACATATATTTCATGGGCTCATCGGAACCGTAGCACACTTATTCGAATCCCTGCAGGGGTTGAAAATGCAAAAAGATGCGAACTGAGAAGCCCTGATCTTTCAGGAAATCCATATTTACAATTTGCAGTAATGCTTGCAGCAGGACTCAAAGGAATAGAAAACAAGACTCCTTTAACAAAATCAGTTGAAAAAAATATATACTCATTGAACCAGAAAGAAAAAACAAACCTTGGAATTGAATCACTTCCTGAGAGTCTTGGTCATGCTCTCAATGTGATGAGTGGAAGTGAATTATTAAAAGAAACACTAGGACCTCATATCTTTGAAAATTTTCTTCACGTAAAAAAAGAAGAATGGAATAATTATCGAACTCAGGTTACACCTTGGGAGATTAATAAATATCTTAGAGCGATATGAATCTCCCAGTTTTGCATTTATAATGTATAGAAATGAAAACTTACGATGAAGCGTTCATTTTTAACAACAAATACTTTAAAAACAAAAAATCATTACATAGCATGGATGGTGTTTTTACATGTCATTTGATATAAAAATTGTTAACAACACACCCCTTACAGGTGAAAAAGATCCAGAAGTTGTTGCAAAAATATTTTTCGAACAAATTGGATATATTTCTAGAGGAACAGACCCGGGAATTCCTTATACCATCTTTGCAGATTATTTTATAAAACATCCAAAAAAAGCATGGTTTGTTGAAGAACTTGCAACAAAACTTAAAACATCAAAACCTACGATTTATCGACATCTAAATAAACTTAAAGGTCTTGATATCCTAGAAGAAGTACAAATTTTCGATGAACATACACAACAACAGAAGAAAGCTTATAGACTTCGATATGGAAACCTTAAAAAAGCCTGGAATTTTGTAGAGGCTCATATTAAGGTTGCTGTAGAAAATTACAGTAAAACAGTTGAACATCTTCAAAACATTATGGAAGAACCAGAGGAGTAAAAAATGAAAAATGAACCAGATATGAAATTAACAAAAGGATCAGAATATAGAATTTTTTCCCTAGGAAGTAGAGAACATATGCTTGAAAGTCAGGGTGTCTTTGAAGGATATGTTGGTATTGGAATGGATGAAGTTGGAATGATATTAACCCTTAATGATGAAAATGGAAATATGTCCAATAAAAAAAGGATTGTTCCATTACATAGTATTCTTGCTATCGACATTCACAATGAAAAACCACATGATGAAAAAGAAGAAGATAATGAAGTTCCTCATTATGTTGGTTGATGATTGATTTTCTGATAATAAATAAAGATTTATTTACCACAAAATGCATACCTTGTTTTGTTGGGGGAAATTAGAAAAAATTTCCAAAAAACTAACTTAAAACAAACTCGATTCCTTTGATTGTGGGAGGTGTGGTATTATAATAAAACCACATCCAACTCCCAACTATAATTTTTTTAAAAAGATAGAAAGAAATCATTAAATTAGACGTGTTTGTGCATTGATTTTATAATTTGAAATATTTAAATATACTTCGTCATTTTTTAAAATACGTGTTATTTCATCAGCATCTGTTGAAAGTTTAATCTCACGTGTTCTTCCATATCGGCCTTTTGAAATCACACGTGCGGTTATAATGCCAAGCATATCCAATTCAGAAATTAAATCAGCAACTCTTCTTTGTGTAAGAGAATCTATACGTGTTTTCTTACAAAGATCCTTATAAATTTCGTAGACTTCACCTGTGTTAATAGGATTATTAGAACTTTTTTTATTATCATGTCGTTCACGAAGAAGAATTGAGATTAAAATTAATTTAGATTGTGTTGGAAGTGTTTTGACAACTTCAATCACTCTATCAATTTCAATCTTATTTTGAGCGACTCGAACAAACGACTTAGTTATTTTATCTAATCCTTTTCTTTCTGCAATTTCTGCAGACATTCTTAAAAGATCAAGCGCTCTTCTTGCATCACCATGTTCTTGTGCAGCAAGTGCAGCACATAATGGTATAACATCATCATCAATTGAATTAGGTTTTAAACCCATCTCAACTCTTTGAAGTAAAATATCCTGTAATTGAGCAGCATCATATGGAGGAAAAATAATATTTTCCTCACCTAAACTTGATTTCACCCTTGGATCTAAAAACTCTGTGAATTTTAAGTCATTAGAGATACCAACAATTGATACTTTTGCATTCTTCAACTGAATATTAATTCTAGAAAGATTGTATAATGCTTCATCACCCTTTAATTTATCCACTTCATCAAGAATTACTGTTGTTACTCCACCAATTCTATCAATTTTTTCAATCAACTTTGAATAAACTTCGTCTGTTGGCCAACCAGTGAAAGGAATACGTTCATCCCATTCGTTAATGAAGTGATTTGCAATATTTTGTAGAAGACGATATTGTGTATCTACAACTTCACAATTAATGTAAACAAAATTAATATGTTTTCCTAATTCTTTACCTTTAGTCTCAAGTTCCCCACCAACAAATTTTACAACAGCAGTCTTTCCAGTACCAGTTTTTCCATAAATGAAAATATTTGATGGTGTTTCACCTCTAAGAGCTGGAACCATAATTGATGCGATTTCATTTATTTCTCTATCTCTATGAGGTAATATATCTGGCATAAATGAATGTCGCATTACTTCCCGATCTGTAAATAACCCATCGTTTCTAAGTAATTTTCCGAATATATCGCTCTTTACTGTCTTTTTTTTAAAAGAACCTCACCTGATGTCGATAAGGTTATTTTGCTTATTAAATATTATGTATTTTTTTATTATTTTTTGTATATTTTTTAGATATTAATTTGATTAAGAAGGGGGCCTTTGTTTCATGTGGAAACGTATCTTTATTTAACAAAATTTCTTGTATTTTTAGATTATTATTTTTTTATAAATGGAAATGATAATAAATAATTAATTCAATAACTATAAGGATATACAATAGTCATTCATTTTTTT
>NJDG01000017.1:0-38116 GCA_002254885.1 Thermoplasmatales archaeon ex4572_165 | reverse complement strand
TTTTTTTAACAAATTAATACTAATATTAATTAAAGTTCCATAGGAAACAAGGGGGTGTATCAAACAGTTCAACCTGGAAAAAAGATCACTTTCAATAATTAAAGAATGAAATTATGGTATATTTTCTATTTCGCACCCTTGCTGAAAAAATGAATTAATTTTTATAAGTAAAAGGTATGTCTTTTTATGTTTGGGATGATAGCTCTGCCATGTGTGTTGCATTGTCACAACCAATTTATGCAGAATAATTCATCTTTAGTAAAAATATTAAAAGGTAAAGGAGAGATCAAGCAAACATTAACGCGTCTTCTTGCAGGGGTGCGAAATCTCTGGTATATTATTTTACATAAAGATGGAGAAGAGCTAAATGAATTAATTTTTTCTAAGAAAAAAAATTTAATAAAAATAAAGAAAAAAAGAATTATTGTCCAATAATGACAACATCTTTTACTGATTTTAATGATGTAAATGGAAACACTAAATTTCCTTGTTTATCTAGATGATATAATCTAGGATCAACATCATCAGAAGGTTCAATAAGCACATCAATCAATGTACCAGTTCGTTCATCTACTGTAGAATTACGAAGGATGCCAAGATATAATCCTTCTTCACTCATTACTGTTTTTCCTCTCAACTCATTTTCAGTTACTTTCATACTTCATCCCTCATAATCCAAATTTTATTTATGTATATTGAATATCTTTATCTCTTTTATCTTTTTTGGCAATACCTTTTCCGAGTTCAATAGCAATCTTTTCATAATATTTAATTAAATCATCTGTTAGACTTGCACGAACAATATTTAATGCACTTTCGAAATAATTAAAACCAATTTTTTTAGCTTTAATATTATCTCTTAATGCAATCATTGCCGCTTCTCTACATAAAGCCTCAATATCAGCACCTGAGAAACCATTTGTTTTTTCTGCAATATCTTTTAAATTAACATTTGAACCAAGGGGCATGTTTTTTGTATGAATCTTAAGAATTTCTTCACGTGTTTTTGTATCTGGTGCTGGTGTAAGAATTAACCGATCAAATCTACCTGGACGCAATAAACTTTGATCTATAATGTCTGGTCTGTTTGTTGCACCAATAATTACAACACCTTCCATACTTTCAAGACCATCGATACTAGTTAATAATTGATTTACAACACTTTCTGTTACATGTGATCCTGAATATGCACCTCTTCTAGGAGCAATTGAATCAAGTTCATCAAGAAATACTATTGATGGTGATACTTGTTTTGCTTTTTTGAATAATTCTCTAACTGCCTTTTCACTTTCTCCAACCCATTTACTCATAACTTCTGGTCCTTTAATTGAAATGAAATTAGCATCGGATTCATTAGCAACAGCTTTTGCTAATAGGGTTTTACCTGTTCCAGGTGGACCATAAAGAAGAATACCACGAGGTGGACTAATACCTAATCTTTTAAAAACTTCAGGTTGAGAAAGAGGCCATTCAACAGATTCTTTTAAATTTTGCTTTACATCGTCAAGACCACCAACATCATTCCATGTAACTGTTGGAATTTCAACAAAGAATTCTCTCATAGCAGAAGGTTCAATGCCACGTTGAGCATTTTTAAAATCATCTATTGTAACCTCCATTTTTTCAAGGATTTCAACAGGAATTGGTTTATCAAGATCTATCTCAGGTAAATAACGACGTAATGCATTCATTGCAGATTCTCTTGCAAGAGCTGCAAGATCCGCTCCAACATAACCATATGTTCTATCGGCAATATTATCTAATTTAACTTCTTTGGATTTTGGCATTCCACGCGTATGAATTTGTAAAATTTCTTTTCTCCCATCTTTATCTGGTGCATCAATACGTATTTCCCTATCAAATCTACCAGGACGACGTAATGCAGGATCCAATGAATCTGGAATGTTTGTTGCCCCAATTACAATTAATTTACCTCTTCCTTTTAATCCATCCATTAAAGTTAGTAACTGGGAAACAACTCTTTTTTCAACTTCTCCATGAGTTTCACTTCGCTTTCCTGCAATTGCATCAATTTCATCAATAAAAATGATTGATGGTGCATTTTTTTCCGCCTCATCAAAAATTTTACGGAGATTTTCTTCACTTTGACCATAAAATTTACTCATGATTTCAGGGCCATTAATTGTGTAAAAACTTGCACCTGATTCATTTGCAACGGCTTTTGCAATTAATGTTTTACCTGTTCCAGGTGGGCCATGTAGTAACACTCCTTTTGGAGGGTCAATACCAAGCCTATTGAAAATTGTGGGGTGTTTAATAGGTAGTTGAATCATTTCCTTAACTTTTTCTAATTCACCCTTTAAACCACCAATATCTTCATAACTAACTACTGGTCCTTCTGGTTCCATGGTTTTTGCTGCTTCTTCCTTTACTTTTATGAGTGTTTCTTCGTTTATGATGACAATTCCTGTTGGATTTGTATTAATAATTGCAAAAGGAAGCGCACTTCCAAATAATGCAATACCTGGAACAATCATATGATCTCCTTTTGATAATGGTCTTTTTAGGAGGCCTTTTTTTATTAATGTTTCAATTCCGCTTCCAAATTGTATTTGTTGACCTTTTGAAATCAAAGGGGCAAGGGTTACTGTATTTGCAGACTGGACGTTTGACTTACGGATGATTAATGTGTCACCTAGGCCAGTTCCGCAATTTTTCCTTGTAAGATTATCAATTCGTATGATTCTTTTTCCCTCGTCAGTTGGATGTGCACGCCACACAACAGACGCTGTTTTTTTCATTCCTTCTATTTCAATAACATCACCTATGGACAGATCAAGTTCCATACGTGTTTGATTATCTATACGAGCTCGCCCATATCCAACATCTTGTTGAAAAGCCTCAGAAACCTTTAATGAAATTTCATTTTTAATCATAGTAGCCTCACCATCGAATTTACTGAAAAGGATAATGTTTTTAGTAGTGCATATATGTTTTGTAATAAAACAAATCATTCACTATTGTTATTAATATCCATCTCAAACTTAATAGAGTATACAGATATTATTACTACTATAAAAACATTTGTTGAATTTTATCGAGAGATTAACCCGAAGTTTAAATACCAAACATATATATTCATATCATAAGATATAAATGAATATTAAATATTTATCAATAATTTCATCAATAGGTGGCATCATCTTTCTATACACATTATCATTATTTGCCCAGATTCCAATTATTGACATAGAACAAATTGGAGACTACGATGGAAAAACAGTAACAACAAATGGAACAGTCATAGAATATTACACCACAAGTTATGGCAGTCAACTTATAACAATACAACAGAACAATTCAACATTAATACTTTTTATGGAAAACCCTGTTAATATCCAAAAAGGAGATCTTGTTCAAGCCACAGGAACCGTGCAACAATATCAAAATGACTGGGAACTTATCATAGACAAATCCGAAAAGTTCATCATTCTTAATACATGGGTTAACAACACATTAGACCTTAGTGACATAGCAAAAAACCCAACATATTATGTTAACCAAAACCTCAACGTCACGGGATATATCGACCTTATTTTTGATGATTATTTTCATTTTATAGATGAAAACAATGAATATATGTGCATCGTCAAAAAACCATTCATCAAAAACCTTACCATATACACAGGACAACAAATTAATCTCAAAGCATACCTCACCTACGATTCTCCTCAAACTCGATATATTTTCAAACTAACATCATCAAATCATACGATTCTACCAGTGATGGAGAACAAAGAATGATAGATCTCTTACTTATCATAACCTTCTGTATTTTAGGGGTATTCACAGGTATACTAACAGGACTTCTCCCAGGTCTTCATGTCAACAATATTGCTCTAATTCTATTATCTCTCTCAACATCAATAATTGCTCTTCTTAGTGGACTTGCAGTTTATGGAGTAACAGAAGAATTTATTTTGATCCTAATTGCAATCTTTATCCTATCAGTATCAATAAGTCATACATTTCATGATGTTATACCAACGACTTTTCTAGGTGCACCTGATGAAGATACCGCATTATCCGTACTTCCCGCTCATACAATGCTGCTTGAAGGAAAAGGATATGAGGCTGTATCAATATCCGCACTAGGTAGCTATGGAGCAATACTCATATGTTTTCTAATTCTTTTACCAATTCGATTCATAATAGGCCAACCCCTCCAATTTTATTCAACTCTTCAAGATATCATGCTTTATGTGTTAATTGCAATATCAATCCTTATGATTGCAACTGAAAAAGCACGAATAACTGAGTTTGGATTTAAAGGAAAAATTCCAGCATTTCTTGGAATGGGATTTGCATTATTCCTATTTATACTATCAGGATTTTTTGGAATGGTGGCCCTTGGCATGAGCGTCGAATCACCAATAGGACTTGATTCACCAGTACTCTTTCCAGCACTCTCTGGACTATTTGGATTACCAACATTATTAACATCGCTAGCAACAAAACCATCAATTCCAAAACAAAAGATAGAAGAAACAGATTACCCATCCAAACATAAAAAACAAACCTTTCTTTCCATTTTATCAGGATCGGGAGCAGGTATCCTGGTATCGATAATACCTGGAATTACTTCTGCCACAGGAACAATTCTTTCTATGACCTTTCGAGGGGAATCAGATAATAAGCAAACAATAATAACACTTTCAGCAGTAAACACAGCATGTGCATTTTTTGTAGTAATCGTATTATTCATCATACTTAAATCAAGAAGTGGTGCAACTCTTGCAATAATGGAACTTATCTCAGTACAAGAATGGACCCAAGTTTTAATGCCAATCAACCTAACGTATTTACTCATTGCTCTTTTACTTTCAGGAACCCTCTCCTACTTTTTAACTCTAAAAGTTGGGAAAACCTTCGCAAAATACTTTGCAAACATTCCATACCAACCCCTAGTTGGTGGTACAATCCTTCTTATTGTTATACTTGTATTTCTTTTCACAGGGCCACTTGGCCTTCTCATTCTTTTTGTTGCAACAAGTATTGGTATGATCCCTGTTCAATGGGGCGTGCGTAGAAGTCATTGTATGGGAATCCTTCTTATCCCTATCATTCTGTATTTTTTATAAATAAATCTTCTTCAACTGATGCCATATAGTTGTCAATTGAAACATCATGTTTTTTCCCAAAAAGAAGCAACGCAATATTTTTGGATACCTGTTTTTCTTTCATTATACTCTTAATGTTTGTTTGTATTTCATTATCAGAAAACGATGTATTTGAAGCAATATGCGATAATAAATCCGGTTTTATGACAGTATTAAGTGAAGATCGTTTTGGTTTATAGTTTTGAAAAAACTCATTGGTTGGTTTAAAACCAACAGGAATAGGAACATCTTTTAAAGAGAAACTAGAAGATAACAAACCCTTCCTTTTTATAAGTAATATATCCTGCAGAGCACGTTGAATAAATTGTTTGGCAAGATGAGGAGAACACCATTGAAGCTTCATTGAGAGCGTAAGATAAAACTCAGATTCAAGTATCTCTTGTTTTCCATTGTTTTTCATCACAAATGTAATGACACATTTTGCAATTTCATCATCCATATATATCACAAATAATGATTGATATCTCTTAAAAAACCTTTAATATCTTTTGAGGACCAGATATGTTCATTTTTTTCCATGTCAAAAACATAAACTGATGTATCCTTGATGAGTTGATTGATATCTGATTCAAGTTTAAACCTCAATGTGTTATTATCTGTTACAAAAAGAACCACACCATCCGCCTCATCAAAAAACAAACGACTTTCATAAAGAGAACTAATACTGTTCAGATCAATTGCAACATAAATTTCATGATCTGTTACTTCACGAATACTTTTTAAAGAATTCTCAGTCCATAGATCCAGTCTTATAATAATTATTTTCGTACCAGAAAAAATATCATCAACGACATCTCCGATATCTCTTGGTCCAGTATCAACCCATAAATCAAAAAGAGTAGAAAATCGTTGATAAAACTTATAATGTGGTTTATTTTTTTTAATTCCCAACTCATCGATTACATAAAGATCTGTAAAACCTTCCTTTTCCATATGATTTTTAAGATCAATAGCATTCAAACTTATTTTCTGATCATCGCTTGGTAAAAATAAAACTGGGACATATTTCATAATACTTGTTATAGAAGTGATAGGTATTTAAAACTCTTCAATAAAAAAAGAGAAAGAAATTAGGCATGTTGCACTGCCCATTGTTTTTCTTTATCTGCAATGTTCAATCTTGTTTTTGCAACCGTATCTGGATTTAATGATATACTATCAATGCCTTGTTCGACAAGATACTCTGCAAACTCTGGAAAATCAGATGGTGCCTGACCACAAATCCCAACTTTTCGACGAGGAATATGCTCATGTGCGGTTTTTATGACTTGAGAAATTAATCGTTTCACTGCATCATTCCTCTCATCAAAAATATGAGCAACCAAATCTGAATCTCGATCTAGACCAAGGGTAAGTTGAGTTAGATCATTGCTTCCAATACTGAATCCATCAAAGATATCTGCGAATTGATCTGCAACAATAACATTAGATGGAATCTCACACATTACATAAACTTGAAGATCATTTTCACCTTGCCTTAAACCAAATTCATTCATTGTTTGAATAACCTTTCTTCCTTCTTCTGGTGTCCGACAGAAAGGAATCATAGGTATAACGTTTGTAAGGCCCATTTCATCTCTGACTTTCTTTATTGCAACACATTCAAGACCATATGCAGGTTTGTATTTCGCATCATAATAACGAGAGGCGCCACGCCATCCAATCATTGGGTTATGTTCTTCGGGTTCGTAAAGAAAACCTCCGATAAGATTTGCATATTCATTTGTTTTAAAATCTGACATTCGAACTATAACCTCATTTGGATAAAACGCAGCAGCAATTTTTGCAATTCCGCAAGCCAGATTTTCAATAAAAAATTCGGTTTTATTATCATATGCCGCACTACGTTCATCAATCTTTTGGATAACATCTGCGATTTTTTGATTATCGTTTTTTATTTGATTTAATTTTTCATATTCAAGTAGTGCTAAGGGATGAATGCCAATATTAGAATTAATAATAAACTCTTCTCTTGCTAGACCCACACCATCATTAGGAAGTTGCCCTTGTTGAAATGCTTTTTCTGGAACACCAATATTCATCATAACTTTTGTACGAGTTTTTGGAATTGTATCCAGTTCAACAACATCAACATGAAATGGTAGTAAACCCTCATAAATAAATCCAGCACCTTCAGAACAATCAATTGTTACTTCTTGACCTGTTGAAATTCTTTGAGTTGCATCACCAGCACCAATAACACAAGGAATACCTAGCTCACGAGAGATAATTGCAGCATGACATGTTCGTCCTCCTCGATTAGTTACAATTGCTGATGCAATTTTCATTATCGGCTCCCAATCAGGATCAGTCATATCTGTAACAAGGACTTGCCCTTTCTTGAATTGATGAATATTCTCGGTGGATTCAATAACATTTACTATTCCTTGGCCAATACGACTTCCAACTGCTTCACCCTCTGCAAGAAGCGCTCCTTTTTGCTCAAGAACATATGTTTCAAGGGTTGCAATATCCTTTTGGGAATGCACTGTTTCAGGTCGAGCTTGAACAATATATAAATCACCTGTGTTTCCATCTTTTGCCCATTCAATATCCATTGCTTTTCCATAATGTTCCTCAATGATAACGGCCCATTTAGCAAGCATTATAAGTTCATCATCTGAAATTACAAAACGAGATGCATCTTCTTTACTAACCTGTTGTTGAGCAACCCCCGTTTCACTATAAATCATCCGTTGTGCCTTTGAACCTAGTTTTCTTTCAAGGATTGGACGAAAACCTTGTTTAAGAGTTGGTTTAAACACATAAAATTGGTCAGGGTTTACAGCACCTTGAACAACATTTTCACCAAGGCCATAAGCGCCAGTAACATAAACCGCATCTTTAAAACCGCTTTCAGTATCAATTGAAAACATCACACCAGATGATGCTAAATCCGATCGAACCATCTTTTGAATTCCAACAGAGAGATATACACTAAAATGATCAAACCCTTTATCCTGCCGATATGAAATAGCTCTATTTGTAAAGAGAGATGCAAAACACTCACGGATACGTTCAAGTAAAGCTTCCTCACCACAGACATTAAGATATGTTTCTTGTTGACCTGCAAAACTTGCATCGGGTAAATCCTCTGCAGTTGCACTACTTCTAACTGCAACATCAACGTTTTGATTGTATCGTTGTTCCATTTCACGGTAATATTTTCGAATTTCGTTAGTGACCTCTTCAGGGATCTGAACGTTTTTTATAAGAGTACGAATTTTTTCTCCACGTTCCGCAAGATTTCGTACATCATGAGTGTCTAGATCGCTTAGAATCTCTTTAATTTTAACGTCAATTCCTGCTTTTTCAATTGTGTATTTATACGCATATGCAGTAACTGCTAGGAACATCTTCAATGCGCAACTCTTCAAACCATTTTACAAATTCCTGAATCATCTCAATCTCTCCTCATTATTTAATCCTCGTTACTTATTAACAATATTGTAGAATGGATAACAAATTTCATATTTAAAGTATTTGAAATTATTGCACTTAGATTTTAAAAAGCAATGGTTTAATAAACAAAATGGTAAAAAAATCTGAGAGAAATGCAACTATTCGCAAATAAACATGGCAACAGCAATCACTGTGGTATAGCTGCCTTTTTTATCGCCACGGGCGGTTTGAGCAATACTTTGCGTTCGAACAATTCTCCCACTCATTTTGTATTCTTGTTTCCGTTCATCCCATGCTTTATCGGGGTCAAAATCCAAACCAAGTGTTGATGCAAGCATGGTAGCAGCAAGATCTTCAACATGATCATAAAGATCTTTTTGTGAAACCCCAAAACAATGATGTTCAGAGATATAACCATATGAATTTTTTTCTTTTGGAATTGCCACACCAATCCCTGAACCAATTAAACGATTTTGTTCATTTGTCGTATTTTTCGATAGAACACAATATGTGATTTCTCCAGGTTTTAAATATAAAAAACCTCGTTTTTTTGAAATAATTTCACAATTTGGAGGAACAATACTTGAAACGTTTACAAGATTACATTTTTCAATTCCGGCATCTCTTAATGCAAGCTCAAAAGATTGAAGCTCATGTTTTGCAACACCAACACCTTTCGTGAAAAATACTTTCTTTGGAACCATATTTACATAGATAGTATATAACACTTTAAAAAAATAACGAAAGCAAAAAATAAAAAAAAAGGATTTACAATTAACTTTCAATATCTTCCTCTTTATTGTTTAATGACCTATTGAGGGTTCCCTGTTTTTTTAACAAATCTCGCATTTCTTTCTGCAAATCAACTTGTTCTTCTTGGAACTTAACCTGCTCTTGTTGATATGTGGTAATTACACTACCTTGTACAAGGTTTTCGACAATTTTTTTAACTTCTTTATATGGAAAAATACCATGAAGCTCATAATATGATCTAGTCCTAGGTGTTTGTACTTCTCTACCTCCACCAAAGATTCCTAGAATCTTTAATCTTTTTTTACCAGCTTGAACACCACCTGCCGCAAATGAAGTATCCGCTCCAAGACCAAATCCTGATTGACTAATTGGAATTATTGTACCAAAGCCAAATATCTGACCAAGGACACCCTGTTTTGAATTAATATCTGAGATCTTATCATAACGCAGTGTTCGTTCTTCTTTTACAACTACCCCACCCTTAAAAATGATTCTTTGATTGGAGATAACATATTTATGCGATCTCCTAAAACATTCAACTAAAAGAAAACCAATAATTGATATGACAACTGTAAAAACTGGGAGAAAAACACCAGAATCATTCAAATAACCCAACCAGAAAACAATACCAATACCCGATCCAACAATGGCACAATAAATAAAAAAAATCCTCCATAGCACAGTCAAAAGAGAAGCAATTACTCCAACTAGAAGCAATCCAAAAGCCCATACAACAATAATTAAAATTGGATTAATAAAGTAAGACCTAAAATCTGAGAAATTTACAAGCCAAGCAACAAGTAAACCCCAAACAATGAGGAATATACATAATGATTGAAGTCCCATAAACGATAGAGGGTGTGGAGAAAGAATTTTTTCTACACTTTCATTTTCTAATATTTCATCTTGATCCATTGTCCATCCACTCATTTTGATTTTTTATGTGATTTCATAGGTTCACTGAATTTAAATGTATTGGTCAAACTGTGCAGAAAAAGAATAATCAAGCCACTTGTGATGATGATGGATAGAAGTAATGAAATTGTTGTAATATAGGGGATGGGAACAAGGAAAAAAAGAATTCGTAGAATCACATAAGAAACTGGAAATAGCATAAGAGAAATATAACGAAATGTACCTGGAATTAGATCAGTAACCTTAATTAAAAAAATAAAAATATGAGCAAAAAACAAAGCAGTAATTGCAATAATTGAAAGCCAACCAAATAAAGAAAACAAGCCAACATACCAATTTAAGTTAAACAATACAGACAGATACGAAAAGATGTATGCAGACAAAAGAAAAAAAACAATATATAATGGCTTGTGAAGAAGTTTATATCTGATGTTTTTTAGGTCATAAAAAATATCAACTTTTTTAACTGTTTTCTCACCAATATAGCTAGGTCGAATGCCAAGGCCTAGAAGAATAAACATTATGAAAAAACCAAAATGGCCTGGATGCATGAAATCTATTGTAGCTAAAAAAGAAAAAAACGAATAAGAAAAATGAAAAATATTATTCCCAAAGACAATCATATTTTCAGAAAAAGTATACGACTCAAGTGGATAAAAGATAAAACCATTGTTTAGTAGAAAAATTAGACATATAAGCAGAAGAAAAGACGGAATAAAAAATGGGCCAAGAAATAAGAAACCATTGGATAACCATTCGAAAAGACCTGTTTTATTTTTTTTTGGAGCAACCTTTCCGTAGTGTACGCCAATATAAAATTCAGAAATCCCATGTTTTGTCACAGTGTATCCTAAGGCATGACATACTGTTTGAAAAAAAATACCAATGAAATTTGTAAATCTAATGAAAGGTTCATGTTCTTTGCTAATTCCACTTAACATGTATTTTTGACTTTCAATAAATAAAAGTTGAATAAACCAAAATAGCAACATGCCAAAAATTGGGGCAAGAGGAGCAAACACAATAATATCAAGAGGAGATGCGGACATATCCTTTATTCACCGTAACCATCCATCAATTGAATGAATCATAACTTCCTATATAATATTCATTGTTATTTTTTCTCCAAATGCATCATATGCACACCATGAAGAATGTAAAAAAGGATGGGCGATAATTATGTGAATCTTTCCGTATTTTCTAAAAAGCATTTTATCTGCATCAGATGGGCGATATGATGGAGAGGGGTGACTATGTATGGTGCCAACAATGGATAAATCAAACGGCTTCATATGCATATTAAAAATTGCATGAGAATCACCTGCGATAGTGCCGGGGAGTAAGACAATTTCTGTGATTGTATCTTTAATTTCATCGTCTCTTCTTAATAAACCAGCAAATTCTTTGGGATATATTGATTTTGCACTTTCAGCAATCATTGAAAAACAACCCTCAGTTATTTTCCAAGAAACCGGAGGTGCAAGATTTTTCTTAGCTTGTTTTTTAAAAAAATACATATGATTTATCGCACCAACTTCAAGCGAACCATCTGATAAAAAGATTCACCAAACCGAATAAAACGAGCCTTTTTTTCAGAGCCTATAACCGTAATTTGAGATTCAGGGGTTACAACTTCTACATAATTACCATCAATCACAAGCTTGGTCTCCTTACTTTTTGGAAGTACACTCACCCGAAGTTTTTTCTTTAAAGGAACAATCCAGGGCCTGGCAGACAGTCTAAATGGTGCAAGAGGAGCCGCAATCATCGCATCAACAGAAGGATCCATAATAGGCCCACCCACACTTAATGCATAGCTTGTGGAACCAGTAGGAGTTGCAATGATAATTCCATCCGCACCCATTGTTTCAATCAATTCATTTTCAACAAATAACTGAAAATACATAATTTTTGCAATCTTTGCTGTTTGCACGGTCACTTCATTAGCCGCATCTGGAAGACGTTTTCCATCAATCTCGACATGCAATTTAGAACGCTCTCCAACATTATAATCGCCTTCAATCACCTTTTGCAAACCGTTTATTGCATATTTCGATTCAACTTCAGATAAAAAACCCATACCCCCTGAGTTAATAGCAAAAATGGGTTTTTCCACCTCTCTTAAGGCTCGAATTATTGTCCCATCACCACCAACTGTAACAACAACGTCAGCATGTTCATTCATGACAGATAACGACGATTCCTTTTTTTCAAAATGTTCAGCTAATCCTTTTTCAACATAGACCATACCATTTTCAGATAAAAACTCATAGATGTCCTTTGCAAGTGAAAGGGATTTTTTCACATTTGAGCTGCATACCAAACCCCATTTCATAAATTCAACCTACTTACCCTTTTTTTCAGAAAGCTTCATTAATGGTTTCAATTTCATAAGCAATGTCGGATGTTTTAAAACCAATGCTTTTACAAGACTTAACGTGCTAAACTCTTCAAATTTATAATTCTTTAATGAATCCGCTAGCATGTTTAAGGTTTTATCATCAAAATCAAGCATGATTTCTTTAACAAGATAATTTCGAAGAAGTTTCTGACCAAACGTCTTTTTCCAACCTGTTTCATATGGCTGTAATATTTCTTTATTGAATTGTTGTTTGTCTACTGCTTGACCAATGATTTCTCCTGCGATTTTACCGCCTTCAAGGGAAGTTGTAAGGCCCCCTCCTGTTATTGGATCTGAATGGCGTGCAGAGTCACCAACCAGTAATAGATTATCCACAACCGTCTCAATTGGTTTTGCAACTGGAACTGCACCAGATAAAACACGAACAGGTGTTCCATTTTTGTATATCGGATGTTTTTGAATGAACTGATCGATGAGTTTCTTTGGCAAACCCGGAGTACTTAAACTTGCAAGAATTCCAATACCCACATTAAACATTCCATTTCCTTTTGGAAAACTCCAAATATATCCACCTGGTGCACGGTTTTTCCCTAGATAAAACTCACAATAATCAGATTCATAGTCAACATTTGAGAGCGTGTATTGAAAACAAGTTTCAAGGTCACTTGGTTTTAGAGTGGTTTTAATTCCTGCCCATTTACCAATTTGTGACTCTACACCATCCGCTGCAACCACAATATCTGCATCAATACAGAAAGAATCATTATCTTGTCTTACTTCAACACCTGTGATTTTTCCTCCTTTCTTTTTCAATCCAACTGCCTCAGTTCTTAGAAGAAGTTTTGCACCAGCTTTTCCGGCTTGACGTGCTAGTTCTTTATCAAAACGATCCCGATATACAACATATCCTGTTTCATTTCCAGCCATCTCTTTTGAAAGAGTAACCAGGGTATCATCTGGTGAAAAAATTTTAGCACCATCCATCTTACTTGCAATCCAGTCAGTACCTTCAAGCATACCCCAACCATCAATTCGTTGGCTAATACCCTCCCCACATAATACAGGAATCCCAATTTCTGGACGGCGATCAACAATGAGGACCTTAGCACCAGCCTCTGCTGCAAATCTTGCAGTAACACTTCCAGCAGGTCCGCCTCCAACAACGACAACATCATATTTCATTCTTTAAACCTCTTTTAATGAAATAGCAGCAACAGGGCATGTATTCACACATATTTGACATGAATTGCATTTTGAAGCATTTACAAAAGCAATCATATTTTTCAATTGAATTGCATTCTGTGGACAGACTGACACACAACCTCCACAGGACAAACATATTTCTTTATTGACATATGCCTTAGGCTTTACCATATGATTCACCACTCGTTATACCTGATGCAATAAGATGAGCAACCCGTATAGGTTCAGGTATCACACCTTGTATTGTTGAAAGTGTTATTATTTCTTTTGCCTTTTCCAGCCCCAAGCCAACACATTTCAAATAAATTGGATTATACTTTGTGTCAACAGGATACAAATCTCCTTTTTTAAGAAGATTATACCGTATCTCCCAATCTGAAAAATGTGATTGAAGGGCTTTTTTTATATCTTTAAAATTTGGAGCGTCTCTTGTGATTGTTAAAACTGGTAGCTTTGTTTCCTGAAATATTTTCCCGATATCAATAATGTTAAATCCTCCAACAGCTGCTCCATCAAGCAATACTGCTTGCAATTGTTTTCGATGATGCGTATGAATAATCATTTCAATGAGATTGTCTGTTGCATCAGAACCGTCGACTTGTATCTCACGTTTTAACACACATTCTAAGTATCCATTTGCACGCATAATAGTGCCAACGATAATGGTTGTTTGATCTCCAAAATGAAACGGACCATCATCAACACCAAGAAGCCTCATTTGAGATTTCATAAATAAACATAAAAAAGAGAACAATAATGAATATTTCGGAAAATAAAATTTGAAAAAAATTAAAGCTATTTTTTTCTAACAGCAATTTTAGCACTAATCTTTTCTTCTTTTGCAAGCCAACCAAGTGCAGAATAACAATCTTTTTTTGAAACCTTTGAAAGACGAGAAATCGTAGTTACATCAAGGTCATTTCGTTTTTTTAATACTTTCCATACCTTTCCAGCATTAGTACCAATTTCTGTTGTTAAATTCGTTTCACCAATTTTATATGTTCTCCTATCTTTTCGAACATTGTTTTCTCTTGCAAGCCAACCAATTGCACCATAAAACTCATCCTCGGTTAATTGTGCTTTTTCAATCAGTTTTGTTTGAACTTGCGGACCGTATTCCTCTAATGTTTCCCATATTTTGCCAGCATTATTTCCATATGATTTAACCATATAATTCAAGTAGACCATCCTCCTCAGTCATTTTAAAGTATAATTGAATAAAATTATTAAAAATGTTTTGGTTTTTTCAACAAAAAAAATAGTAAATTTTAACGATTTGAGCCATTTTTTTCCATTATTTAATATTGCGATAATTTTATTAGTGAGATTTATTGTATCTGGAAAAAAATAATAAGAGGATGTAATATGAAACGAACAATAGCAATACTAATAGGAATTACATTATTGGCAACATTAGGAATAACTGCAAACGCAGAAACAATATCTGATCCAACAGGAGATGTATGGAATTTTGACTGGAGTAGCGGAATATACAATTTTGAACATGTAAGTAAACCAAATGTCGACATCACTGAAGTTTCTTACACTGTAAATGGTGACCAAATAACTATTGCATTGAAAGTATATGGAACAGTTTCCAACTCGGAACTATGTCATTACTATGCATATGTGAATACAAGCGATTCTACTTATTGGATTAGTTGGATTGAGGGCGAAGGTTTGGGAATGGCAATGAATGAAGGAGCAATGCAGATGGACCTGGAACCAGAAATAACAGTCAGTGGAAATACTGTTACTGCTGTTTTTAATGTTGTTGGTACTTTTTCATCGGGTATTGAACTTTGGGGCTGGGCAGCTGAATATTCAATTGAGGGAGATATAACTTCAGAGTATTGGCAGGATTGGGCTCCAAATGATTATGATCCTTATTTTGGTGATGATGACGATGATGATACAACACCTGGTGATGACGATGATGATGATACAACACCTGGTGATGACGATGATGATGATACAACACCACCCACACCACCTATACCACCAACAACGCCTGGTTTTGAAATTCTAACACTAATTGCAGCAATTGGAGTTGCATTAATCGCGTTAAGAAAGAGAAAATAAAAAACAAAAAATCTCTTTTCTTTCCTTTTTTTATTATTTTTTATAACAATGAAAGATCGCCAGTAACTTGGTCAATAATATTACTTGGAGCCGGACCAACTCCTAGAACTGTTTGTGTCCCCGCAGGAATTTCTGTATGACCTGCATCAGATATGATTGTTGCAATGATATCAAGTTTTTTTGCTTTCTCATTTAAAAAGAAAAAATCTTCAACATTCTCTGTTTTTACAATCGCTTTTTTCGCTCCCTCGTGCATCCATTTTGTGAACCATTTCGACTTTGATTTTTTTGTTTCAAGAGCACAAGCAACCGCAGCATGAGCAACTTGAGCTGCAAGTTTTCCTGGTGAAAGTTTCAGATCTTGTCTAGTAACTATTACCATCTTATAATCAAAATCCATCATTCTTCCTCAACAGGGTATTCTATTTCTTTATATGTTGATTTTTTCCAAGAATCTCCTAGTTTTTTCGCCATTTTGGTATCTATTAACCCTTTCGCAAGTAGTTTTTTACCTTCAAATGAAACATGTTTCAAGGGAATTCCTAGAAAACATTCTTTTTCTTTTACAATTAACAGATCATCATGAACTGCTATGCTTTCACCAATTTTTTTCCCCTTACTGTTGATAACAAATCTGGCAAGCATATCAGAAACATCATCATATGTGTGTTGTTGAATCTCTTTTTTTGATGATTTATGAAATAAGAACAAATAAGCACATACATTCAATATAGATATCATCAGTATTACCCAAGCAAGTAATTTTTTTATTAAGACAATAATGACGATTCTGTTATAAACATTTGGTGAATACCTTTCTTCAAGAATGACAATTAAAGAACATTACGATGTCGGTATCGTCGGTGCAGGACCCATTGGAGGATATATCGCATCAGAATTATCAAAAGATTTCGATTCAATTGCTCTTATCGAACAACACAAGATCATTGGAAAACCAATGAATTGTGCCGGATTAATCACGCCAAGAGTTTTTGAAAAGTTTGCCATTCCAAAAGAAAAGATTATTCAAAATGAAATAAAAGGGGCTCACATTCATTCTCCAACAGGCAACACATTAATGATTGGTGGAGATCGTGTTCATGCAGTAAGCATTAATCGAACATTATTTGATCAATATTTTTCAGATAAAGCAGAAAAACAAAACACAAGTCTTTTTCTTAATGAAAAAATCCTTTCGATTCAGACAGAAAAAAACATGGTTGAACTAACCACATCAAAAGATAATAAAATATCGTGCAAATGTCTTATTGGTGCAGATGGACCATATTCAAAAGTACGAGATGTTTGTGGATTCCCTCAACCCAAAGAGTTTCTAAGAGGCATAGGGGCAATAGTGGACAACATGTCACTAGATCCTAATTTTGTTGAGATATTTGTAGGCGAAAGAGTTGCACCAGGGTTCTTTGCATGGATGATCCCTATAAATAATGAAGGAACAAAAGCAAGAATCGGGCTTTGCATACAAAAAAACAACAATAAATCACCGAATTATTTTTTTCAAAGAATGTTCAAAGAATTCCCAACTGCAGCATACTTAAAAAAAGCAGTAATTGAACAAAAAAATGGCGGGATTATCCCCCTTGGCTCGTTATCTCAAACAGTAAAAGACAATATTGTTCTTGTAGGGGATGCAGCAGCACAGGTCAAACCAACATCTGGAGGGGGTATTTACCCCGGACTTCTTTGTGCAAGTCATTGTGTACAAAGCGTTAAAAAAGCGTTTAACACAGATGGTTTTTGTCCTGAAATTTTACATGAATATCATCAAGGATGGAAAAACGACATTGGAAGAGAATTATCTATGGGTATACAGTTTCGTAAACTCTATACAAAACTATCCGACAAAGAATTTGATAAATACATCAAAAAATTCAATCAACCATCCATTACAAAAATCATATCTGAAAAAGGAGACATTGATTATCCATCTGCTCTTTTGAGGCCAATATTGAAAAAAACACCATCACTCATCAGACTGCTCCCTCGATTTATTAGATAAGACACTATTTTCTTTTTGAGGGCGGTGGTGGAGGAACATAATAATCCTCTTGTTCATATTCCTGAGAGGGGATTTCTTTATTTGCCTTTGGCATACTTTTTCGTTTTTTTCTAATGATATAGACAAGGACAAGAAGAATCATCGTAATAAAAATACTGATGATACAAGGAACAAACATTGCCAATAAGTAAAGTCCTGAAGGGTGCATTGTAATGATAACTGATTCCATATGGTCATCATCTGTTTCATTAAATGAAATGGAAAAACCCATACGTCCATCAGAAGATTGTATTCTTTCTGCTCGATTAGATGTATCTGAGATGTCAATCCTGATTCCTTTTGGGAAAATCATTGAATATGTGACATCTTGGTCTTTTATCCCTGAAAAACTAAGATTAAGAGCTTGTATGGAAACACTCGGTGGAAGAATTGAAAAATCAAACAGCAATGGGAAAGCAGTTTGAATTGAAGAGGAAACAATAACTGGTTTACTCTCATCCATTAAAGAGATGTTTTCATCCCATAGTAGAGATTCATCAAAGGCGGATTGATCAAACAATGCACTTCCTTTTATCAGGGGAAAAAGGGTTTTTGATCTGCTATGAAATAAATCCTTATGGTAGGATGTGAACAGATCAAGTTGTTGATTGGTAAAAACTTGTTCTTCTACACAAACCCTAAAAGCATCACTATTAACATATGGTAGTATTATTTTTTCTGGAATTGAAAACTGAAACGGAAGTTCTGTAACATTTCTGTTTTGTGTTTCTGTAAGACAAAGCCCCATAGAAAGCTCTGTTCTTCCAGTAAAAAAACTAAGCAAATTCAAATCAGTATTTTTCACATCAATCATAAAGGATGTTGAAATATCATACTCAGAATGATGAGATGCGTTTGTTGAAGAAAATGAACCTTCAATTGCTATGTTTTCATCCCAGTTAAAATCATTAACATTGTTCAACATAACATGATCTGGAAACATTACCCTACCTTCGTAAGGGTAAGGAATTGATTCTAGATTGTCACCTATTATTACATCATTTTTTGTTATATTGGCATTAGCCCCTGCGTTGATAAGGCCAAAAAAAGCACGAGATGAAATATTACAGATAGTAAACGTTATTGAGTCATCGCTGTAATTTGCCGTAATTGGTGGATTTATATCCATATGTGAGACATTAAAAGGCTCAATGGTGGAAACAGTAGTGTTATTTACCCATGAGAAAAAGGTAGAAATGTTTTGATTAAATGATGAATTCTCTAAAAATGGCTTTACCCTGAAATACGCAGGATCAAATGTTTGATCTTTTATCATTGTCCAGGATGTAAAGTTTTGAAGGACGAATAATCGCATAGCATCAGCAGGTAATGATTTAACGTTTGATATGAAATCTGGAATTATATCGTATGACGAGATCAAGGTTTGAAATCCTTGAAATTGTATGGTTAATACTGGCTTATCTGATTGAGTGCAATCGATGATGAATTGAACATGCATTGACTCATTTTCTGAAAAAGGTGATGTAGGTTCAGCATCAAGAAGGGTCAGCTGAGCCTCTTTTTCATTAGGTTCACCAATTGTTTTAACCTGCCAATTTATTTGATTAAGATTTACATCTCCATTTGTACGTTTATAACCAAGAGGTTGAGGAATCGTAAAAGTATAACTTTGATTCCATCCAGCATATGATTTCAAAGTGAAACTGTAATTCACATATGCACCACAATCCAAGAAACCATTGACAAAAGAATCAACATCGACCGAATCATTAAGAGAATAGAAAGATGGTAAAAATGAAACAGTACACGAATCGATAAAAACACCGGAGGAATATGTTGGAAGTTCCTGCAATGAAACAATTACCGAATCCGGAAAAGACTCTTGCAATTGATCTGAAACCAACCCTTTGATAGATATTTTAATTGCACCTATCATCTCAGGATTATTTGTTGAAAGGGTCTGAATATCTGATTTTGTATATGTCACACCATTAGCAGGAATGGTTATTGAATTCACATCAACTGTTATTTCAACATTGAGATTAACTCCATCAATAAATTCAAATTCAATATCTGTTTCAACATTATCTGATGCAGAGGAGGATATGCAAAAAACAAATAGAAAGATACAAGCAAAAATGAACCATTTTAATGCTATTAAATCTCTTTTTTTTCCCACCATTCCATTAAACATCCAACGCAACAATAAGGCAGATAATTTTAACATTATAAAAACCTTCGTCCGCAAAACATAAAACCAAAACAAACTTATCATGTGACTCATGTTTCTTATTGGAGGAACCGCCTCATTATCTATTGCAGAAGACCTTTCATTACAATCAAATATTCCTATTGCAGAAACCATTATTCATAGATTCCCTGATGGAGAACTCTATGTTAGAATAAAAGAAAAAATAGAAAAACATGAAATATTAATTATTCAAACGACCTATCCTGATGAAAACATCATTGAACTCTTTCTTTTACTTGATGCATGTAAAAGAGCAAATGCAAAAAAAATCACTGTGATTATACCCTACTTTGGATATGCAAGACAAGATAAACAGTTTAAACCAGGGGAACCGATCAGTGCAGAAGCACTTGCAACTCTTATTTGTGTAAATGCCGACGAAATCATCACCATTGATCCGCACAAGGAACATATCAAAGGGTTTTTTTCAATCCCCACAAAAAGCGTATCTGCAGTACCTGCACTTGCAGAATATCTAAAAAACAAAAATATTGATGTTGTTCTTGCACCAGATAAAGGAGCACTAAAACGAGCTAAAGATACTGCAAAAATATTAAATTGTGAAGTTGATTATTTAGAAAAAAAACGAATTGACGGAAGCACAATAATCATAAAACCAAAACAACTTGAAGTAAAAAACAAAACTGTTGCAATCATTGACGACATCATCTCAACAGGGGGAACCATGGCTGCTGCAATAACTGAGCTTAAAAAACAAAAAGCAGCAAAAGTATATGTTGCTTGTACTCATGGTTTATTTGCAGGAGCTGCAATAGAAAAACTCAAAAAGGCGCAATGTGATGAAATAATCTCAACCGAAACTATCAGATCTGCATATAGTAAGGTAAAGATTACACCTGTTTTAACATCATTATTTTAAAAAAAATTCATTCGGTAAGGTATTTATAAGACTATAGTTTTACGAGTTTGACTAATCTCTAGGTGAAAAACAATGCGAAAACGTGCACAGAGTAAAAGCATAACAATCGAATCAAGTGGAAAAACAGTAGATAAAACACCTCAGAAAAAAATAATATTTCCAAAGATGAATAAACAAATGTGGATTGCATTATCTCTTGTAGCAATATTTTTTATGGTGCTATTTTTAAACACCTATTTTAATGTTACAAGTGAGCAAACATATAATCCTGAGGGAGAAGAATTTGGAAAATATTATCTATCTGGACCTGACCCTTATTACAATATGAGATTAGTCGATCAAACAATGTATGGTGAAAATCCTGGCGAATATCCGTTTTATTCAGATAATGATCCCTTATTGAACTATCCACTGGGAACGTCTGGTGGTCGTAAACCATTGATGAATATGATGGCTATTACAATGAGTCAGTTTCTCACTCCGTTTATGAGTGAAATAGATGCATTGGGACTTGCGATGCAATTTATCCCTGCATTATTTGGGGCACTTTTAATTTTCCCTGTATATTTTATTGGAAAAGAACTTTTCAATAAAAAAATTGGACTTCTTGCGGCATTCCTCATTGTTCTTATCCCTGTTCATTTGGGTTCAGGGCATGGATCAGCGTTTGCCTTGTTTGATCACGATTCATTTAACTTGTTTATGATTATTACAACATATTTATTTCTGATAAAAGCAATGAGGGAGTCAGACGCTATCAAATCAATGATATATGCGGCTCTTGGCGGGATGACTCTTGCAGGACTTCAGATGGTATGGGTGGAAGCAGAGTTTTTGTTTACGGTAATTGCAGTTTATGCAATTGTTCAAATGGTTATTGATATATTTACAAATAAAGTTGATATTAGAGTTCCACGATCCCTTACAATTCTTTTATTTACTGGGTATCTAATATCTTTGCCGGTGGTGATGGCAAAATATTCTGCGATTAATCTTGAACTTTTTATATGTCTTGGAGTTGCAGCTTTTGGTATTCTTTATTATTTATTCGATAAAAAAAACATTCCTTGGACTCTTTCACTGCCATTTATTTTTATCATTGGGGCCGGAGGACTAATATTTCTTTATTTTGTGCCGGTGTTGTCTGAATCAATACCTTTTTTTGGATCTCTTAATAAGATGAGTTCAATTTTATTTGGGTCTGGTATTTATGGCAATAAAGTTGCAGATACCATTGCAGAAGCAGGAACATATGGATTTAGTAGGACTGTTATGTCTTTTGGTCCTGCATTGTTCTGGCTTGCCTGGATGGGGTTCTTTATGGTAGGTGCCAATTATGTTAAAAAGGAGCACCGAAAAGATCATCTTTTTATCCTTGTTTTATTCCTTATTCAAATATGGTTTATATTTATTGCAGGTCGTTTCATTAATGACCTTGTTGTCCCTATTGCACTTTTAAGTGCATGGGCAATTTGGTTCACAATTGATAAAATTGATTATGGGTCTATGGTTCGTTCAATTCGGTCTTCTGGTGGTGGAATTCATGGTTTGAGAAGGGGTGTTAAATTCTTACATGTTTTTGGTATCTTGTTTGTTGCATTTATTGTTGTTTTACCAAATGCTTATCTGTCTCTTGATGCAGCAGTTCCTGCTGGTGAAAAAGCCGAGGTGTTTGGTGACTTGCCAAATGGGGCATTTGGTGGAGGAATAGGTAAAGAAACATATTGGGTACATGCTTATGAGTGGCTCGCTCAGCAAGATACAGAAATTACAAATCCAAAAGATCGGCCTGGTTATATTTCATGGTGGGATTACGGTTTTTATGGCTCGGCGATATCTAAACATCCAATGGTTGCAGATAATTTCCAGGATGGAATACCTCCTGCTTCAAACTTTCATACCTCAACTAGCGAACAAGAAGCAGTATCTGTGTGGATTGTACGATTACTTGAAGGAAACGTAAGGGAGTATGGATCAGTTCAACCATCTGTGATTAATGTTTTTGAAACATATATAGAGGATAATGATACAGATGATATTATTCAATGGATTCAAAATCCAAAATCTTCGCCATCATATGGAAATCAAATAGCCGAGCCAATTAGTGAAGATATTGAAGTTGAATATATTGTTGGACAGCAATGGCCTGAGAATGCAGTATATCATGATATTGCTGATTTATTGTCTTCTTATGACGAAGAAACAATTACAATGATCTATCGAGATGTTCAAGAAGAGACAGGTTATTCTATTCGATATTATGGTGTGGAGACATATGATACACAAATTTTCAACATCTTTGGGTATCTTGCAGATAAAAGTCTTTTACTTGTTGCAGGTATAGGTGATTATGCTCCTGAGGATGAATTTGTTGAAATTAGATATATTACACAAAACGGTCAAGAACTTACATATCAGGCGGTATTGGATCGATCAGATGACAAAAACAGACAAGATCCTATTTACAATACAAAAACGGTATATAAATGGAACAATCAGTTTTGATGGAGAGAATAAAGATTTTCAGTTGACCGTTCAACATAACATCACACATTATGGGAGTCAAATTCCTGTTGATCACGATAAAGATACTGCGGTGAATGGATCCTATGAAGTTATTGTACCTGCAGGAGTTTCAACGTTACAGATACGAAGATATCCAGAACTCACAAGCAATGCATTCGTTGTTCAAAATGTTACATTTAACTCTTCAGTTGAAACTTCAAGTCTTGCACCGATAACAGAAGAAGAAGCAACACGAACTGGGCCATATCAACGAACTGTTGATATTGACATTACGCCTGGGGAGATTTCAGGTTTTGTCTATGACGACATTGATGGAAATGAAGGATATAACGCATCTTCAGATGTTCCTCTTTCAGGTGTTACAGTACAGATAATAGGAATCGATAGTCTTGATCCGTCAACAGGTCAACCACTTGCATATGATTATTCGATGATTAAAACGATCATAACTGAAGAAAACGGATATTATAACGCCTCGAATCTATTACCTGGCTATTATCAAATCGTAGTTAATGATGAAGAAGGTTTTCAAATCCAAAATACGCTATATCCAATACCTGGCGGAATAAATACATTTGATATTGTAAAACCAAAACCAGGAAATGTTGAAGGAACAATATTCTTTGACACAGATGGAAATGGCGCATATGATTCTGGTGAAGAGATGAACAATGTAAAAGTTGACCTTGTATATATGACAACAGGTGAACACAATATCGTATCATCACTTACAACAGATGCAGACGGAGCGTATCAATTCACAGATTTAATCCCTGGCAACTATGGACTTCAAATGGAAAAACTTCCGGACTATGGATCGGTTGTAGAGATCACCATTACTGAAAACCAAGCAACCAAAGTCAACGCATCTATTCAATATGCATTAATTGAATTAAATGGTGTTACAAAAGATGAAAACACTATGCAAGATGTTGCAAATGTAACAATCACATTCGCACCATCTACATCAATTGGTAATAATTCTGCGCAACTTGGATCTATTATATCAGATGCAAATGGTGATTATACACTTGATTTGATGCCTGGAACATACAATGTAAGCGTTTATGAAACAGTTGTTGAGAACAATGTTAATGTTACATACAGCTATCATCAAACACTTACTCTCATGGTTGGACAGGGAAGCAGAATATATGATGTCCTTCTTGCTAGACAAGAAGAGTAAATTTGATATCAATCATAATTAAAAGATCAATAATGGTTAGGATTTTCTTTCCTAACCAAATTTTTATTAAATCTAAATTGGTATACTTTTTTTGTATGCTTAATTTTGATGAGGGTAAAACGGCGACATTGTTTGCAAGAGATGTTATTGAATCACATTTGCTAAAAACAAAACAAAATAACCCCACATTATCTATAGTTTTTCAAGAAAAAAGAGGTGTTTTTGTTACTATTCATTCGTACCCAGATCATGAGTTGAGAGGATGTATTGGAATTCCTTATCCGGTTATGTCTTTGAAATCTGCGATAATTGAGGCTGCAAGCTCTGTAATTAGAGATCCACGTTTTTTGCCTTTAACTGAAAAAGAACTAAATCATATTCTTGTAGAAATAACGATTTTAACAAAACCTCAACCATTAAAAGTTAAGAAGCCTGAATTATATCCTCAACATCTTAATATTGGTAAAGACGGCCTTATTATTAATCATAGAGGGAGATCAGGGTTGCTTTTACCACAAGTTCCTGTTGAACAAGGTTGGGATGCAGAAGATTTTCTTACACATATTTGTTTAAAAGCAGGTCTTCCACCGGACGTATGGTTTGAAGAAGATGCAGAGATTCAAACTTTCTCAGGACAGATTTTTACTGAAATTTCACCAAATGGGCCAATAGAGGAGAAAGCACTTGATGACCTTTGATTATATCGTTGAAGGAAAAATATTTTTGAATAATTCTTTTCAACAATGTTGCATTGGAATTGAGGACGAAAAAATCACATCTGTTAAAAAAATTCTAACCGGTGCAAAGAAAAAAAAATTTCCAAAACAAGTAGTTTTACCTGCAGGAATTGACATTCACGTTCATTTCCGTGACCCTGGTTTTCCACAAAAAGAAACATTTCAGACAGGTTCAATAGCTGCTGCATTTGGGGGAATAGCTTGTGTTTTTGATATGCCAAATACAAAACCACAAACAACAAACAAGGTCCAGATTCTTTCAAAAATTGAACATGCAAACCAAAAATCTGTTATTGATTTTGGAATTTATGCATGTATATCAGATGAAAACATAGCCATTATCGATAGTTTTTTTAGTTTAGTCCCAGGTTTTAAGATTTTTCTTGGAAGTACAACAAATTCACAAATTTTTTCACAAAAAAACCTTTCAGCATTATTTAAGAATCTCAAGAATTCATCCAAGCCAGTATTGTTTCATGCGGAAGATTCTCAATGTTTAATTGAGAACAAAAGAGAAGAATCTCATATTATAGATCATAATAATGCAAGACCTTGTACTTGTGAAGCAAAAGCAGTTCAATCGATATTACAGCATTCTCCTTTTCCTTGTCCTGTTCATATCTGCCATGTGTCATCAATTGATGCATTGAATCTTCTTTTAATGAAAAAAGATTTTGTGAGCTTTGGGTCAACACCTCATCATTGTCTTTTAAATATTGATTATAAAACTAAACTTCATCAATCATACTTTAAGGTAAACCCTCCATTGCGCCCTATTAATCATCAAACAGTTTTGTTTAATGCATTAAAAGAAGGAAAAATCCCTATTTTAGAATCAGATCATGCACCTCATACATTAATGGAAAAATCGGGAAATTTTTCAGATTCACCATCAGGTATTTCTGGTGTGGAAACCATGTATCCGTTATTTCTTTTTCTTGCATATCAGCAAATAATTTCTTTTTCTGAGGTTATCTCTGCGGTTTGTGAGAGGCCTGCAAAACTGTTGAATCTTTCGAAAGGACTAATTAAAGAAGGATATGATGCAGATTTTGTTGTTGTTGATGTGAAAAAACAGATGAAGATATCTCCTGAAATTCTCCATTCAAAAGCAACGCATTCTCCTTTTGAAGGATTCAATGCTCTTTTCCCTCAACATGTGTATGTTCGGGGACATCCCGTGGTTGAGGAAAATGTCCTTATTGCAAAACCAGGGAATGGTGAACATGTGATTAACAATGAGTCTGAGTCATAAACTAATAATATGATTGTATTATTTCATGGTTTTATTGATGAGGTTTTTTCATGAAACATCCAAAGAAAGTTTATGAGTATTTTATTCTCTTCATTAAAGGCCTATGTATGGGTTCAGCGGATATTATCCCTGGTGTTTCAGGGGGTACTATTGCATTGATTACAGGTATTTATGAGCGATTTATCGCGGCATTAAAATCAATCAATGTTTCATTTTTATTTTATTTTTTAAAAGGTTTTATTGATAAAAATTCTTTTAAACAATCAAGAAAACATTTTTTTTCTATTGATTTTGCGTTTCTAATTCCTTTGGGGCTAGGTATAATTGTTGCTTTTATTTCTCTTGCAAATGTTGTTGGTTTTTGTTTTGATACGTTTCCTACATATACATTTGCTTTTTTCTTTGGTCTTATCTTTGCATCATCGATTCATATTTATTTTTCACATAGAACACTCTTTAAAAAATGGTTTTTTATTGTTTTTTTATTTATTGGGTTGATTGTATCGTATTTTATTGTTGGATCTGCATCCATGCAAATGGAGCATTCTTTGTTGATTATTTTTTTCGCAGGCGTCATTTCATTATGTGCAATGATTCTTCCAGGGCTATCAGGGGCATTTATTTTGCTTATGCTTGGTCAATATACTTTTATGTTGGATGTGTTAAGAGAGTTAACTCATTTTAATTTTGATTCTCTTGGGTATGCTATTAGTTATGGGGTTGGAGGAATTGTTGGCCTACTTGTGTTCTCCCGAATTATCTCTTATTTTTTTAAGAAATATCGCACACAAACCCTGTCTTTTGTCATTGGATTGATGATTGGTGCATTGAGAAAACCAGGGGAATTTATTGTACAAAATCAAGAAAATAATATACTTACTGGCATGTCTCTTTTTATTGGTATTGCTCTTGTTGCAATATTTAGTTATTATGAATTTTTATTAAAGAAACCTCTAAAAACAAAAAATACTCCATAATCCTTATCAACATTTAAGGAGATAATGAGTGAAAATATGGATGAAGAATTTAAGATTCTTGCAAAAGAAATCATAAAAAAAATCGATAGAAAAATCCGTTCTACGATTAAGAAAGAACCATATAAACTTGCTAAAACAATTGATATTGGCGCAGATGGAACACCTACTAAATATATTGATAAAATAGCGGAGAATGTTGCTATAAAAACCATAAAAAATGCAGAAGTTTCTGTTGATCTTTTAAGTGAAGAAGCAGGATTTATTGATAATGATGGGGAGTATTTGTTTGTGTTGGATCCTGTGGATGGAACAAGAAATGCAATGAGGGGAATCCCTTTTTTTTCGGTTTCTCTTGCAATTGGAAAAAAAAAGCTTTCGGATATTGAATATGGAATTGTGAAAAATATCGCTAATAAAGATGAGTTTATTGTAGAAAAACATCATGGAGCATTTCTAAACAAAAAACCAGTTGTCATTCCAGATATGCCCTCATCAGAGATTCTTTATTCAATAACTCTTGGGAAAAATAAGGAGGCATTTGCAAGATATTTGACATTTCCACATACGCTTAGGTGTTTTGGTTGCGCATCTTTGGAGATGTGTATGGTTGCAACAGGCGCATTGGATGGATATATTGTGAGTCATGAACACATCCGGGTTATTGATATTGCAGCATCAACACTTTTTGTTCGGGAAGCAGGAGGTATTGTAACTGATATTAAAGGAAAAACTTTGGAAATGATGCTTAATCTAGATGAACGGGTTAGTATTATTGCAGCAGGAAATCCTCAGGTTACTAGATCAATTGCGAAGAACTTCTAAAAAAAGATAAAGCATTAAAATATGATGATTTTTATGTAGAGTATTATGAAGATTGCAGAAAACATTCTCAAACAAGTCCATCAAAATGGGCCCTTACATTTTGCATTGCTAGATCCAGACAAACAAACACCAAAAAAAGCAGGGGAACTTGCAAAAAGTGCAGAAACCGCTGGTAGCAACGCAATAATGGTTGGAGGGTCAACTCTTCTTTCACAAAAGCAGGTTGATGAAACGGTTAAGGCAATAAAAAAGGAAACCATGTTACCAGTCATTCTTTTTCCTTCTGCTGCTAAATTTCTCAGCTCGTATGCAGATGGATTATTCTTTATGAGTCTGTTGAACTCTCGTAATCTAGATTTTGTTATTCGAGAACATATAAAAGGGGCGTTCTTTGTTAAAAAAAGTGATGTTGAACCAATTTCAATGGGTTATGTCATTGTTGAACCGGGGATGACTGCAGGAAAAATGGGCGAAGTGGACTTAGTAAAAAGAGACGATATTGAAACGGCTGTTGGATATGGACTTTCTGCACAATACCTTGGAATGGATTTTTTTTATTTAGAGGCAGGTTCAGGATCACCAGATCCGGTTCCTGATGAAATGATTAAAGCAGTAAAAGAAAATATCGATATCCCTTTGATTGTTGGTGGGGGTATTCGTACGGTTAAAACAGCAAAACAAAAAGCATGTGCTGGTGCAGATATTATTGTCACAGGGACTGCTATCGAACAGGAATCCGATGTGAAACAGGCTTTAAAGGCAATTGTTGATGAGTTAAAACAATGAAAGAGGTTTTATTGAAAAATGAAAACCGTATTGATTGCAATTGGAGGAGCATCTGGAAGCATATATGGCATCCGCCTTCTCGAAGTCTTGAAGAATGCCGATTTAAAAACATTACTTGTAGTTTCAAATGGTGCAAAAAAAATCATTGAACATGAAACAACATATACCTTTGATTCTGTGAAAGACATGGCAGATATTGTGTATGAAAATGATGATTTATTCGCAGGCCCTGCTAGCGGTTCGTTTCCTCTTGATGCAATGGTCATTGTCCCTTGTAGCATGAAGACATTATCAGCAGTTGCCAATGGTTATAGTGATACACTTACATCACGGGCGGCATCTTGCATGTTAAAGGAACAGAAAACTCTTATTATTGTACCTCGTGAAACACCGTTAGATTTACCATGTCTTAATAATATGGTTAATGTGAAAAAAGCAGGGGCAAGAATTCTCCCTGCAATGCCAGGGTTTTATCATCAACCAAAGTCTCTAAATGATATGGTTGACTTTATTATTGGAAAAATCCTTGATCAATTACAGGTTCATCATTCTCTTTATAAAAAATGGGAATAGTAAATCCATTCAAATATCATTATTTTGCGGTATGGATTATTAAAATTGATGTTTATTTAAAAGAAGGGGGGTTCTGTATCATATGGCCTCCACCAACGATACACTTCTTTATTGTTGTTTTCATTAGATTCATTACACCAATTATATTCATCAACAATACACTCAATGACTAGACCAATCTGGGCATTAAGAAAAGAATCCTGATTAGGTAGATTAAAGCCAGTGTGAGAATAACTTTCATTTGGTTCTAATGCGGCTTCTGGCGGAAAATTTTTAACTGTCGATTTTAGTACAAACAAAAGGTTTATATGTAAAAATTCTGCAATAAACCACGCTGTCCAATAGGGTAAAAAACGCGTAAAATCAAACCCCAATCTTTTCATGAAACATCCTCCAAAGTCATAGACTGTGGTATTGATCCCCCAGCCATATGCGGTTGCTATACCAATATTTGTTATTGTATGCTTAAAATAGTATCTGTCATTAATTTCAACAACTTCAACTTTTCCTACTAGGTCTGGTTTTCCCTGTTCAATAGTTACCATATCATTAGTTTCATTACTATTTACGATAGGTATGCTTGTCAGTATGAAAATGCATACGCAAATACAAGAAAGTTCTTTTTCCCTCATGTTTTCATTTCAACCCTGCAGTATATTCTATTAATTAGAATTAAATATATAATATATAAACATAATCAAAAAAGTATATATATATATATACCCACATTTTGACTCTTTAAGAATATAAAGGGAGTGATATTACAAAAGGGAGCTGTAAAAAATAGAGGCAAAATAAAGTTAAAAAAATTTAGAAATTGAAAAATAAAAATAATAAAAAATGATTGATAATAATATAAAAGGAGATAGTTTATAATGAAGAAAAAATTTTTATTAATAGGCATAATAGTATTGACCATTACCGGTCTTTTAGTAGCACCATCAACTGTATTTGGAGAATATAGCGATCCAGGTGATCCAGAATATCAGGATTGGGAGGAACATGATTCTAATGATGATGACCCTGATTATAATTTGGAAATTACAGAGATACATGCTTCTTCAAATAATATAGATAGGGGAGAATTTGCAACAATTACCTTTGTAGTAAAAAATACAGGTTCTGAATACTCTCCAACATATTGGACTGAACTTCATCCTAGAAGATTGATTGAAGATGAAGAGGAAATTATTGTGCCAATTGATTTGGAACCACACGGAAACCCGGACAGTAATAATCCTGGAGGGTTAGCTCCCGGTGAAGAAGATCCTGGTTGGCATGATTTTTTAGGAAAAGATCTTGGCAATTTTTTATGTACTGTTGTAGTTTACACACATGGAGAAAATGGACCACAAATTGAAGCTTCAGACAGTGTAATAATACATGTTGGTGTTTAATCAAAAACTCAATAAATAAACATAACTCTCTCAATCTTCATCTTTCTTTTCTTTATGGATCTCTTAAAATCTGGTTTTAAATATTTAGGTCCCTAATATGGCATTTTAGTAAATTCCTAAACTCCCAAGAGATTAGGCATCAATAACTCAATCTTACTTTTTTTGATTTCAAAAGTGCTCCAAGTAATTCATCATTTTTTTAAAAAATCATGAGCTATTAAATCATAATGTCTATATAGGCATTTATGAGTTTTATAAGACATAAAACATTTGGGAATCAAGAATCTGCTTATGATGTGTCTTCATATTGGGATTCAAAAAGGAAGAAACCTCGTCAGAAGCAGAAATATTTAGGCGTTCTTATTGATAAGGATAAGGGTATTTTTGAGATGAGAAGGAAGATTCATCATTCTCTTTATGAAAAATGAAAATAGTAAAACTTAGTTGAGATTTTATTTTTTAGCTGTTTCACAGATTGATACAAAGTTTTTAAAGATGGTTTCTCCAAATTCTGTATGTTCGACCTCTGGGTGGAATTGAAGACCAAAAAATGGTTTATCTTTATGTTGAATGACCTGAATTTTACAGTCTTTACTTTCTGCATAACACTCAAAACTATCTGGAAGAACGGTTATTTCATCGTTATGTGATTCCCAGACAATGGAACGATCAGAAACATTGGATAGTAGAGGACATCCAGTTTTTATGATCTTTAATTCAACTTTTCCAAATTCAGGGATTTTTGAGGGTGCTGCATCTCCACCAAAAAAACGGGCCATGTATTGGTGCCCGGCACAAATCCCAAGAATTGGGAAACTTGCTTTTTCAAGGTAACTTGAACAATTCCCTAGAGTTGTTTCAATTCCAATACGAGGCGCCCCACCAGAGAGAACAGCTCCATCAGCGTCTTCTATCTCAGAAAAAGATGTTGTGTTAGGGATGATTTTTGTTTCAACATCAAGATATTTAAGTACTCGCCATTCACGATGTGTCCATTGACCACCATTGTCAATAACAATGATTTTGACCATGTTTTTTTCACTCCCATTCAACGGTTCCAGGTGGCTTGTGGGTGACATCATAGACAACACGATTTATTTTTTCACCAAGAGAGTTTGTGATACGAGTTGAAATTTTATCAATAACTGAATTTGGAATTTCACTATACATACAGGTCATTGCATCAATGCTTTGTACTGCACGAATTGCGATAACATCGCCATATGCTCGTTTATCGCCATGTACTCCGACTGATTTAACTGGTAATAACACCGCAAAATATTGCCATGGAAGTTCCATTGATTCATTCTTTGATGCTTTTTCAATTTCATCCTCAACAATGAAACATGCTTCACGGACTATTTCTGTTCGTTCCTGTGTTGCTTCACCAATGATTCGGATTGCAAGACCCGGTCCAGGGAAAGGTTGTCTCTCTGATACTGACATATTTAATGCTCGTGCAAGGATTCGAACCTCATCCTTGTAGAGATCACGAAGTGGCTCTATGAGTTTTAAATTCATATTTTCTGGAAGGCCACCTACATTATGATGTGATTTTATCGTGTCACGAAGGTCATCACCTGACTCTATCCAATCTGGTGCAATTGTACCTTGGACAAGATATTCAATTTTCTCTTTTTTTGCAACCTTTTCAAACAGTTCTATGAACAGGTTTCCGATGATCTTTCGTTTCTTTTCTGGATCAATGACTCCTTTTAACTTAGTAAAATATTGTTTACTTGCATCAATGAACTTAAAATTAAGTTCGAGATCTTTCATTAAATCTTTTACTTGTGCTGACTCGTTTTTTCTCATGAAACCTGTGTCAATATGCACTGCAATCAAATCGTTTCCAATTGCTTTATGAACAAGTTCAGCGCAAACCGCACTGTCAACCCCTCCAGAAAAAGCAATTAGTGCTTTTCCTTTCACTGTTTTTTTGAGATGTTCAACGTTTTCTTTGATAAATTGTTCTGCTTTAAACATAAAACCTCATTTCATTGCAACAGCTTTTTTCTTCATTTCTTTTCGGTAGTCTTGTAGTTCTTTCTGTATTGTTTTATCCTGTATTCCTAGGATTTCTAGTGCGAGTAATGCTGCATTATCTCCTCTGTCAAGTCCAACTGCTGCAACAGGTACACCTGGCGGCATTTGAACAATGGACAATATTGAATCTAGATTTATTTTTCCACTCACTGGCACGCCTATTACTGGTTTGATTGTATGAGCTGCAATACTTCCGGGAAGGGCTGCTGCAAGTCCTGCAACACCGATGAATACATCTGCATCATTTTCCTCAACTGTTTTTTTAACAACTTCGGGTGTTCTATGTGCTGATGCTACTGCGATGTTATAGCTTACTGAGAATTGTTTTAGGATTTTTTCTGCTTTTTCTGCGACATGCATATCTGATTTTGAACCAAGAATTATTTGAATTTTCATAAGACCTCATCATGCAGGTATTATTCTTTCTTTGTTAATAGTTTCGACGAAATAGGAATTAATATATTGTTCATCATAATATTTTCTTGAGATGTAATAATAAAGATATCTTTCCCTTTTTTTCTGCTTTGATATTTTGGTTTTATAGTTAAGACATAGTTCAAATTATTTAATATTTATTGCAGTGAAAACAATACAATATCAATAATAATTGCAGTAACTACAACATATGAAAAAATATTAATATAGTTACTGCAATACCTAAGTATATGGATAAGCAAGATATTATAGAAGAACTCAGACTGCAAAACCCATGGTGGTCAACAGAAAAAATATCTTTACCAGACCATATAATTATAAGAGATTTAACTGAAAAAATTAACAATGAATTAACTGAAAACAAAGTAACATGCATTACAGGTCTTAGAAGAGTTGGAAAGACCACTCTCTTAAAATTAACAATCAAAGAGTTATTACAACATAAAGAAGCAAAACGATTATGCTACTTTTCATTTGATCTATCGGAAGATATCACACCCAGAGAACTCATAAAAATATATTCAGAAGAAATATTAAAAGAAGCATATTCTAACTATAAACAGACCGTTTTTTTCTTTTTTGACGAAATACAGAAAGTGAAGAACTGGGGAAATCAAATCAAGTCATTACAGGACAGAGAACTAAACATAAAATTCATTATAACTGGATCTTCTTCTTTGAATCTTACCAAAGGAGCAGGGGAAAGCCTGGCTGGCCGTGTCTTCTTCCATAGGTTACAACCCTTCTGTTTTAGAGAATATCTTCAATATAACAAAATTAAGACACCTAATATTTCCTTAAAAGATATAAGATATGTTGAGGACGCATCAAGCTACCGAATCCAATTCAATGAATATATGCAAAATGGCGGTTTACCAGAATTATATGATGGTTTCTCAAATGAACATCTTAAACAAATGTTAGACCTTGTGTTTTTCAGAGATATAGTCGATATGTTCATTGTGAAAAAAACCGATGTTCTCAAAGGACTTTTCCATCATATAACACAAAATTCAGGTCAACTCATTAATTATTCGAATCTAGCAGACACGTTAAATACACAATATAGAACGATAAAGGATTATGTTTCATATCTTCAAGATTCATTTTTAGTGATGAAAAGCACCCCTTTTGAAAAAAATTATTTAAAAACACTCAGAAAAAACCCAAAGATGTATGTTTCAGATCATGCATATATGAGGCTGTGGAATGCAAAAGAAGGATTAAAAGCACAAACCATCGCGTTTAACCATTTAAAAAGACTAGAAACACCATATTTTTTAAAACATCCAGAAATAGATATCATTCTTCCAAAGAGAAAATTAGCATTTGAAATAAAATACACCGATAACCCTTCAAAGAAAGATGCACAGAATTTAACAAAAGCACCTAATGACTATACGCTATATTTGATTACAAAAGACATCTATGATGAATTTGAAATTCAAGGGAGAACGGTTTATCTACTACCTCTCTGGTTATTAATGCTTGCAGTTTAATTAAATCATGCAGATAGAACGGATGCTTTATTATTGATTGATCTAGGGATTTTTTATAGTTATGAAAGATTATTTAGTGTTAATACAATTTCGTTCATATTCTGAGAAATACAATCAAATCTGTTAAATATATGATTCTCTTTCGTCTGAAAGGCACTGATGAGGACTTATGAAACTGGTAATTTGTGAAAAAAATATTGCAGCACGCAAAATTTCAGCGATTCTTTCCGATGGTAAATCAAAGCAGAAAAATGTTGGAACCATTCCTGTTTATGAGTTTGAGCAAGATGGAGAACCCTGGAAAATTATTGGTTTAAAAGGACATATTTTAAATACGGATTATCCAAAAGCATACAATGTCTGGTGGAATATTGCTCCTAGAAAACTTATTGATATTCCTCCTGAGAAAAAGATAAGTGAGAGAGGAATTGCAAAGGCATTACAGTCTCTTGTTGAAAAAAACCCTTTTGTTATTGTTGCAACTGACTTTGACCGTGAAGGAGAACTTATTGGTGTTGAAGTTATTGAATATTTAAAGAAAAAGAATAAATTTTCAGATATAAAACGAGCAAAGTTCAGTGCATTCACTAAGACGGAAATATTTGATGCTTTTAATAACTTCACAGAGCTTGATTATAATCTTTCATCTGCAGGGGAATCCCGGCAACTCATTGATCTTATATGGGGTGTTGTTCTCACTAGGTTTATTTCACTTACTGCAAATAAAACAGGTAAGGAATATCTCTCCATTGGACGGGTTCAATCGCCAACTCTTGCATTACTAGTTCAAAAGGAAAAAGAGATCCTTGCGTTTAAATCTAAACCTTTTTGGACGCTTACTGCTCAGCTGCATAAAGAACTTCTTTTTGATGCAAAACATGAAAAAGATAAGTTTTGGGATAAAAAAGAAGTAACTGATATCTATGAACGAATCTCAGATGCATCTGACGCGGTTGTAAAGAATGTAAAAAAAGTACAAAACAAGGAAATACCACCTCCTCCTTTTAGTACTACAACATTTCTGCAAGCAGCATCGTATCTTAAAATTTCTGCAACACAGGCAATGAAGTTAGCAGAAGAGCTGTATATGGATGGAGCTGTGTCTTACCCTCGTACTGATAATACGGTATACCCAAAATCCCTTGATATCCATGAAATATTACAAAAACTGAAGAAATCATCATTTAAAGATGATGTTGAAACTGTTCTGAATCATAAAAGAAACAATCCTGTAAGGGGGAAAAAGCAAACAACGGATCATCCGCCGATTCATCCTGTGTCAGTTCCAAACATAGAACTTGTTGGCCCGAAGAAAAAAGTCTATGAATTGATTGTACGCAGGTTTCTTGCTACTCTTACGGAGGATGCGATTTCTGAAACAATTCATGTTTCCTTTGACATTGAGAAAGAAGTTTTCAAAACGAGGGGTTATCGTTTAATTGAGCCTAATTGGAAAGCGGTTTACCCATATATTATGTCAAAAGAAACACTGCTGCCACCTTTAAACAAAAATGAACAGATAAACATAAAAAAAATCAAGATGAAAGAGGATGAAACAAAGCCCCCTAAACGTTATTCACAAGGCTCTCTAATCTCAAAGATGGAACAGTTATCACTTGGAACTAAATCCACTAGGCATGAAATAATAAATAAGCTCTTTCAGCGAAAATATATTACACTTTCACCTCTTGGTCCAACACCTCTTGCAATTGCAGTGATTGACTCTATGAATGACTGTGATGTTGTAAAATCTAAAATGACTGCTGAACTGGAAAAAGACATGGATCTGATTGCAGAAGGCAAGAAAACCCTTGAAGAAACCGTTAAAGAATCACGAATTATGCTTACAAAAGTGATGGATGAGCTGGAAAAGGATAAGCAAACTATTAAAGAAAACATTAAGAAGGCAGACGATAAACAAAACATGATTGGTATCTGTCCATTATGTGGAAAAAACCTTCTTATTCGTAAATCACGGAGAGGAAAAAGATTTGTTGGATGTCAAGGATATCCATCATGTAAAAACACCTATCCACTTCCTCAAAGAGGAGTTATAAAAAAGTTAGATGAAACCTGTGAGGTTTGTAAGGCACCTATTGTTGAGGTACTTACAAAAGGAAAAAAACCATGGAGAATCTGTATTAATATGGATTGTCCAACATCAAAAACAAATGAAAAGAAAGAGGATAAAGAACAAAAGGATTAAATCGTTTTAACTCCATCTTCTGTGATATATCCCTTTACATATTTTTTTGGTGTGACATCAAATGCAGGGTTTTTCACGGGAACTTGTTCTTTCATAAACGTGCAGTTATTATATGTTTTCAGCTCAGAGCTAGAACGCTGTTCAATAACAATTTCGTCACCTGTTTCAATACTATTATCAAAGGTACTAACAGGTGCTGCAACATAAAAAGGAATATTGTTTTCTTTTGCAAGAACTGCTTTTTCATAGGTTCCAATTTTGTTTGCAAAATCACCATTTTTTGCAATACGGTCAGCACCAGTTATGACCATGTCAATGTCACCGTTTTTCATATAGTATCCCGCGGCATTATCTGCAATGACTGCATGAGGAATTTCTTCTTGACTTAGTTCCCAGGATGTAAGCAGTCCTTGCAGCCGTGGACGGGTTTCATCAGCATAGATAAAAATATTTTTTCCACTTTTTTTTGCAATACGAAATGGTGCAAGCGCGGTTCCATAATCAACTGTTGCAAGTGCGCCTGCATTACAGTGTGTGAGAATATTCATTTTGTCTTTAATTAATGTATTTCCATGTTCTCCGATTCTTCTGCATCGATCAATAATGTCTTCAACATAATCATCTGCAGCAACAATTAGATCTTTTCCCATTTTAGATGATTT
>NJDG01000002.1 GCA_002254885.1 Thermoplasmatales archaeon ex4572_165 | reverse complement strand
AATACCATGAAGTGTGAACGGTTCGTATCTTGAGGGCTGTATAAAGAAAAAACCGACTAGGATATATACAACAAGAATACTAATTAGACCAGATACTAACACTACTTGTGTTTTTCCTGCATGTTTAGTGCCATAAAGATTGATTATTGTAAATATTATACAAAATATTACAGCTATTAATTTAATATTAAAATCAGATAATCCGGGGTTGAATAATTGAACAAATGCCCCAATTCCGATTAATGCAAATGCTGTTTTTGAACTTAAAGCAAACCATGATGAAAGACCACCAACAGTTCCAACAGCTGGACCCATACTTCGATCTATAAAAAAATAGTCTCCACCTGCTTTGGGCATCGCTGTTGCAAGCTCAGCTTTTGAAAGTAATGTTGGAATTATTATAATACTTGCAATTAGATAAGAAATGATAACTGATGATCCTGTTTTTGCATATGCAATACCAGGTAAAATAAAAAGACCTGAACTGATCATAGCACCTGATGCAATACAAAAAACTTCAAGAAGTCCAAGTTCTTTTTTTAGGTTTATATGTTTTTTTTGTTTATTCATATTTTTCCTGATACCAATCAATAGGTTGATACGTTAATATTTATTAACATATATTTTTTAAAAATTCTTCAATAATTCCTTCTGCATCTTCAAGATTCTTATATTCTTTCAATGTAAAATGTGGTATATTCTCATTAGATATGCCTTTAATCATTGTTGACAACTTATTTGGCCAGTAATTTTTTTCATATAGGGCAAGAACTGGTATTGTTGTTAATCCAAGCCTTGGTCTTAAATATGCATGAGCAATCTCTATACCTGTTCCAAGACTAGGTATTGAAACTTCAAAAACTAATGCTTTAATATCTCCTTCTATTGCATCTATCATTTTATTTCGAACATATACTCTTCGTTCAATCCTATTTTTTGGGATAGGGCCTATTGATTGTTCAAGCTTTTCTATTGCTTCTTCATAAGATTTGCCTGTTGTGTGCTCTGTATATATTTCAAAACCCTGATTCTTTATAGTGTTAATTAAGAATTCATTAACCTCTGCGCGTTCTTTTCTGTTTTTAGCCCCTTGGATAGCAGCACCATAAAAAACCTTCATTTTCGCGTGTTTTTTTCTATTTTCTGTTTTTGTAATGGCAGCGTCATAAACATTTTTTTTATCATCTTTTAAAATTTTATTAACTTCTACCAATATTTTCTTTCCTTCATTAGTAAGTAGATATTTTTTCCATGAACTTTTTTCACCTAGGCTTATTACAATTCCATTTTCCTCCAACTCATGTAACGCCCGTGAAATATTTTGAGTGGAACGATTACTCTCTTTGGCAATTTCTGAGGGATAAAGGGCCATTTCTTTCCTGAATGATCTAAGAGTGATTAATCTCCTGTCAACTCCTATTATCCACAACGCAATTTCTGCGATATCCATGGTCATATTTTTGAATTTTTCACCAAATATTTCTTTTTAAGATAACCTTTTACGAGCTTCTTTCAATTCATTTCATCTTTTTTTTATTAAGGTATCTTTCGCTATCATTACCAAAGGATTGAATGTTGCAAAGTCGGCCTGATGCACAAACACTGTCTCCAACATCTGTGGTCTTCCATCGCCTTCTTTTGAGTGACATGCTATGATATTTACTATTTCCTCAGGTAGACCCACCTCAGCAGCTAAGATAGCACCCGATATTGGATGTCTAGCACATTTGCCACTACGACTCTTCACAAATTCTCCTTTATCATTCTTCCCAATCTCCAAAAGCTTCCCAACATCATGTAATAGCCCTCCTGCCACAAGCATATCATAATCTATCTTGTAAGGAATTGAAGAATAATGTTTTTCCTGTGCTTTTGCTAACTGAAATGCGCCTTCTGTAACAGCAAGAGTATGTTCAAGAAAGTTAATTCCCTTGCAATCGGTAAGCAAGGTGAAGGGCATTTGTTTAAGCTCTTCTATGTTTTGCCATCCGCCTCGTTTGCATCCTAGAATCCAAGCATCCACAACTTTCTTTTTTATCTCCGTATCTTCAATCATGGATAAAAACTGATCAAAAACCTCTTCAATACCTTTTTTTTCTATCATCAATTTCACTCCAAATTATAAACATTCTATGATTGCATCGGTCATCTCTTGAGTGGAGCAAGCACCCTTTTCAAAAACATCAGGTCCGCCTGATAATCTCATCATATCATATGTTCTAATCTTACCTTCTTCGATAACCCTTGCTATTGCATCTCTTATACGATTTGCTTTATCTGTCTCACCGATGTGATCCAACATCATACAAGAGCTTAGTATCATAGCCATAGGATTGACTATCGACGGATCTAGGTTCTCATATTTAGGAGCAGAACCATGGGTTGGTTCAAATATCGCTACTTCTTTTCCTATGTTGGCACTGCATGCAAAACCCAATCCTCCCACTAATCCTGCGAAACCATCAGATACTATATCTCCAAACATGTTACCTGCGACAATAACTCCATAATCTTCAGGATTCTTAGTCAACCACATCATCTGAGCATCTATGTTTGTATGCCAGAGTTTTATTTCTGAATATTTGGTGTGAAGTTTCTTTGCTTCTTCTCGCATCATCCCTGATGTTTCCCTGATCACATTTGGTTTTTCACAGATAGTCACGCTTTTATATCCAAACTTCCGTGCATATTCAAATGCATCTTTTATGATTCTATGGCATGCTGCTCGGGTGAATATCCTACAAGAAATTGCAAGGTTTTCACCTGAAACATCTTTAAATTTTCCCATTTTATTATGGGTCTCCAAAGCTTTTCTCACATTGGATGGAGGGTCAGTCCATTCTACACCTACATAAAGACCTTCTGTGTTTTGCCTAAAAATAACTACATCCACCAAAGGTTCCTCAAATCCATCACCTTTTCTCATGATAAAATTTAATGGATTTCCCTTGAAAGAGCAGCATGGACGCATGCAAATATCCAAGTTGAAATGTTGTCTAAGACCAACTATGGGACTATAGTATACATGTCCCTTTCCTTGAAGTTTTGGAATAAGTTCCTTAGATGCTTGATCCTTGGGCTTTGAAGTTATCGCCCCAAACAAACTAATTTTATGTTCTTCTAACAGTTTCAAGGTTCTATCGGGGAGCGCATTTCCCTCATTTTTCCAAAACTCCCATCCTATGTCTCCATGTATATATTCTGCATCAAATCCTACAGCGTCTAGAACTCTTAGTGCTTCTGGTAAAACAACTTTTCCTATGCCATCTCCAGGCATTATCACAATCTTATTTTTTGCCATTATATCCCCATTTCCATATTTTTTTTCCGGTAACTACTTTATAATTTTATATATCTTCTTTAATTTTCCTTTACTTATCAATTTTATGATAGTTTCCCTGGTCCAATTAAATCTTTAAATTTTCTAGTAGCTTTACTAACTTTTTTTTGTTTCGCTTATCAAAACATTTTCAATCCAGCATCTGTCCAACGTATTTTATACCTTTTCATATGTTTTCATAAATATTCATAAGGAAAACTTAAAAATTATAAATATTTGAAGAATGCATCAGAGATATTATACAAAGAGGAACCATTGAAAGTTATTTTGCTTTGGATGTCTTGAAGTGTGCGAAAATCCTAATAACTATATCTTTTGAAATTGTCAAATTTCCCATTTAAAGATGAAGGAAAAAAACGAATAATGAGCCAATTGGCATACCTATCATTATTCCAATTCCAATCCAGGATCCTATTGGATAATTTTTTTACTCATGAGTCTTCATCTTCAAATATAAATAATTCATCAATGGTTGTTTGTAGTGCCTTAGCGATGTTATAAGCAAGTTTTAATGAAGGATTATATTTCCCTTTTTCTATGAATAGAATGGTTTCTCTTCTAACACCAACTTTTCTTGCTAGATCCTCTTGGGTTAAATCATAACGTGCTCTAAGTTCTTTTATTCTTGTTCTCATTTCATTTACCTGCCCCATCATAGTAAAATACTGAGAGAAGACACACAATTAGACTGCCCCCAAAAAGAAATATAAATGCTGGTGCGAATAAATCAATATTATTGGTTAAATATATGTATATTATTGTTCCAATACCAAAAAATATCATATACATAAAAGCATTTTGTGTTGCTCTTCCAATAATCATATCTAGTCTTTCATCACTAATATTATATATTGAAAAGTATGAAATAAAACTTAGAAAAAACAGGAAAACAGTTTTTCCTTCAACAAAATATAATAAACTTCCAAGGGATAGAAAACCTAGATACCAAAGTATGTTTTTCATTCTATATCTCCTTTAATTGAAAATACTTTAATCAACTTATGCCGGGCTCTAAATTCTATGATTATTTCTCTCATTGAACATCTCCCTTTCTCATGAAATAAAAATTTAATATGAAGAAGCAAACTGCGGATAAAAGAACAATTGCTGCAATTACTTGCTTTGTATTTAATTCATTTAAACTACTGTTTTCTGCAAAAATATTATACCACATTATTCCAACTGCAATCCATATGGTTGCAAAATATGTATAGGTTCCTGCTTTCCATTGTAGTTTTTTAGCTCGTTCATCGTCTGAAGGTAAACCTGCTTTAATATTTTTTATTTTATCTCTTAATAGAAAAATGACTCCTAGTACTAGGATAATAGGTATTATAATTAAAATTAAATCATATAATTCAACTTTTTGAATTGCGTTAATATAGAAAACTACTCCGAAAAATACCATTATCCCGATTATTGCTCCAAGGATTACACTTATTTTTTCTTTCATTTATTATCACCCTTATTTAAATAATAAATATTGCTACAATGCTTCCGGTTACAACTAATATTATACTCAACAAAAGAGCTATTTTTGATATTGTTCTCTCTTTTTTTGTTAATTGTATTGATTTTTTTTTATTTTGAGGATTGCTTGTTATATTCGAGAAAGCACCACTTAGCACTGCACACATTATTGATATTAATATATATTTATCATCCACAAAAATGCCTAAAATTAGGAATAATACTGCTAATGACGTTAAGATGATTGTTAAAGTTTGCTTCCATTTTTTATCCTGTTTTGTTGATGATTGTTTATTATATGTCTCCATTTTTTATTCACCTTTTTTATTATTTTAAACTAACTTATTATTGTCTAAACATAACAATATATTAGAAATATCTAACATTATGTTATAGTATTATAACAATTACTATTTATATTTTTCTATGAAGTTTTTATAGAAAAGAGTGGAATAGTTATGAAATATTGAAAAATAATGCGAGATGTTTGTTATTTTATTGATAAAATCAATGATTATATTTCACTTCTTTTTGTTAAGAACTTTATCAATTCTTTTAATTAGATCCTCAATTCCTATGGGTTTTTGAAGGAAATCATTGCCAAAAAATTCACCTGCAGTTTCAGCAATCCTGTCAGTTCTTGCTGTAAGAAAGATAATTGGAATTTGTCTCCAATCCGGATTATCTCGTATTTTATCAAATACTTCCCAGCCACTCATCTCAGGCATCATAAGATCTAAAATAATTATGTCAGGCAATTCTTCACTTTCTTTCAAAAGCAGTAAACATTTTTTTCCACTATCTGCGGATATAAAAATATAATCGTCACCATACTTATCGTTTAATGCAATAGAGATGCTACTACACTGATCTTTTTTATCATCAACCATCATAATTCTCTTTGGTTTGCTGGTATCTTTCATAGTTTCTAACCATTCTTCAATTTTTTTTCTTTTTTAAGTCAATCTTTAACTTTTATTTATTAATTTTAACAGATGGCAATGTGAAATAGAATGTACTTCCCTTTCCAAGACCTTCACTTTCAGCCCATATCCTTCCACCTTGTTTATCGACAATACGCTTACAAATTGGAAGGCCTAGACCACTACTTTCAAAATCATGACGAGATGAATCTGCTTTGTAAAATTCATCAAAGATATGACTGATTTGTGCGTTGGTCAAACCCATACCGTTGTCTTTTATAGATGTTGTGATAAACTCTTCATCATCAATTGCATTAATTGTTATAGTACTACCATTTGGACTATATTTAACTGCATTATTTATAAGGTTATTAAATAATTCGATCAGGTAAATTTCATCTGCTTTAACCATGATGTTTTCATGAATATTATTAATAATTGTTATATTTTGTTTAATTAAACTCTGGCTGTTATTTTCAAGAGCCATCACAATTTCATTTAGAAGATTGATATTATCTGAACAAATTGTTGTACTTGGGGAATTAAGGTGTGCGAGTTGAACCGTTTTAGTTACAAGGTTCTTCATATGAGTAACATTTCTGATTAATATTTCAATGATCCCCTTAGATTTTTCATCTGGAACATCTTTTTTTAGGATTGGCAATAGTTGGATCAGAGGGCCTAATGGATTTTTAAGGTCATGACCTAGTTGATTTACAAATTCATCTTTCTGCCTTAAGAGTTTTTCAATATCGGAAGTCCGATCCTTAACTTTAATTTCAAGTTTTTCATTCATCTGTTGTAACAGTTCCTGTGTTTTTTGTATTTCCTTCTCTGTTTTCTTACGTTCTGTAATATCTCTAAAACTTAAAAGACGAGCAGAAGGAGTTCCTTTGATAAATACAGGTCTTGAGAAACGCTCAAAAATACGACCATCTTTAAAATTGAGAATATCTTGACTATAAATTTCTGGGTTATTACATAGTTTTTTAATCTTTGTTTTAAACTGCTCTGGATTTATTATTTGATCAAGAATAAAATCGATTAGTTTTTCATTTTCTTTATGTTCTATTATCTCTTTTGGAATGTGCCAAAGTTCTTCAAACTTTGCATTATTTTTAAGGACTTTTCCTTTATTATCAATGACTAAAATGCCATTTTCTATTGAATTAAGAGTGGCTTCTGTTAGAGCATAAATACTTGCAAATTTTTCTTCTAAATGTTTTGATTCAGTGATATCTTTTGAAATAAAGAGAATCTCATCTCCTATTAAATTTGCAGTGTTTTCTAAGTAATACCATTTCCCAGATTTACTTTTAATTTGTGATTCGTATCTCTCGAAATGTTCTGTTTCTTTCTTGTTTAATGATTGTTTATTTTTTATTCGAAGATTTTTTTTTAGAAGGAGAGTTATTTTCTCTCTTTCATCTGGATGCATAAATTCAAAAGGGTTTTTACCTATCATTTCATCGGGTTCATAACCTAAGAGTTTCTTATAGGAAGGGCTAACATAGGTGTAAACTGGTTTTGATGAAAACGTTGTCGTACAAATTAGATCACTAGTGTTCTCAGCGATTAAACGATACTTATTTTCTGATATTTGCATATCCATTCCCAGGTTTCAATTATTTCTTTTTGTGATTGGAGATATTATTCATTCACTATTCATGATAAGTTATTCTATACTGTCATATTAAATGGGTTATTTGTATAAAAACATTGACTAAAAAACGATCTTATATATATTATTAATTCAATATTATGATAAAATTATTAAATAATCACATCTATCGTAAATATTATGCTAAAAAAGTATCGTTTTTTCTCTTTGATGTGTGTATTTCTACTTAGTACTACTCTTGTGAATGGAATTATCACTACAAATCATGGTTGTTCAATTGAAACATCTGTAATTAAAACTTCACAATCTGTCGAATGGTTCAAACAACCTCAAGTTTATAATATGGGTGCTTTTTCATCAGAAGATATTGAAAAATATCATATTACGGTGAATGGTTTATGGAATGGTTTTATTGGTGATAATCTTTCATCACCTTTTGCATTTGGTCGATTACTTGAATCGTTTTTTAATGGACAAACTTTCAACTCAGATAAGGAATTTGTTGAAGCGCAACATGCAAGAGGAGTGTTAGTTCCAGCAACAATTTTAACTATTCAAGGACATCGTTCTTTTCAGCAAGAACATTTTGAGGAGTTTGCTTGTCGAAGTGTCAATGGTGAGCTATGCTATTGGGACGTTGATGCTGATTCATATTGGATGAATGCGAATAATCCATCTTTTATTGATTGGTGTATAGAACATGGAAAAAAAGCGATTGATGCAGGTGCGGATATGATAGTTCTTGATGAAATACAAGGAAATAGCTTAGCTCCAATGTACCAATTTGCATCACAATACCTAAGAATTCCAGCCCCAGGATTCAGCAATGAAACAATAGAGGGTTTTAGACAGTACCTATTTGATAAATTTACTTATCAGAATCTTATAGAATTATTCGACATAAATAACATTAACACAGTTGATTTGAAAACTCGTATTGCATCAACCATGAATTTAGTCTATAATGAAAGAATACTTGAAGATCCATTAATTGAAGAATATCAACGGTATTTTGAAATATCTAATTTTGAAGCAAAAAAACGATTAATTCTTGCTCTTAGAGCGTATGCAGAAGAAAAAAACAAGGAAATTGTCATTACTGCAAATTCATATGCACTTGGAAACAATCAACAATTTGGTTTTTGGCCAAAAGGACTTTTATTTGCAGATTTACTTGACATGTTTACTTTTGAAAATACATATACTGCGGTATCAGATCAAACTATTCCTAAATTTTATCAAACAAAATGGCTTGCTTGGGAGCGTCTTGCTTATGCAGCAACCAATGCACCAGCTGTTATTATTATTGATACATCGACTCTTATGGCAATAAATGAAAACATGTTTCCCTTGTTTGGATTTTCAAATTCATTAGGAATACTCTGTGCAGAGGCATATGCAAATAAAGGATCCTTTGTGAATTATTATTTTGAGTTATTCCAACGTGAAAGAAATTGGAATCAGGTTGAGAAAATACAGGATTTTGTCATGAAAAATAAAGAATATTATGAATTGGATTCTGAACCACTAGGCGATGTTGGAATTCTCTATTTATATGGAGAAGGTATGAGAGATCATATGAACACCTATTTAGGGTGTGCCCAAGCACTTGCAGAATCTCACATTCCATTTGAAGTTATTTTTGATGGTGATGGTTTTTATCTGAATGCATCTTTGAGCTGTGATGATCTTGAAGAGTATCCATTAATTATAATCCCTTCAATGATTGATGTCACTGCTGAGCAGATTCATGCTGTGAAAACATATGTTGAACAAGGAGGGATGGCAATTGTTTTTGATGCCGAATCTATTGGATATCCTGGTGAATCAGGAGAATTATCATATGGTGATGGTTTGTTTTATTTCTATGAAGAAGATATCTGTAAACAATATTTTGAAACATATGATGATTCAAAAAGACAGATTATTTCAGATTGTGTAAGAACGTATGTAGATGATACAATTATATTATCAAAAAATGATAGAAAAGTCATAATCACACCATATATTCAAGAAGAAAACAATCGAGTTATTCTTCATATGATAAACTATGATCATATTGGTTTTTTTGATTTTATTTGGCCGCAGACAGATATTACGATTCAACTAAAGCTTAACGACTTCTCAGTTTCATCAATGACATTATTAACAATTGATGGAAATATAGAACAACTTAGTTATGAGGTCGATCAGGGATATATTCAATTTACTGTCCCTTATTTGAAAGATTATGCTATTATTTGCATACAATAATTATTTACAAATCATGAAACAAAAAATATCATTTTTCCTATGTGTTATAAGGCAATAATAAATATTTTCATTTTTTTTAATTTTGACCAAAATTTTTAAATTGTATGTAATTAATAGTAATATAGTTATTAATGAAAAAGATCTACGCTATAATTATACTCTTATGCTTAAATCCAATTAACATTGCAGTCCATGGATTTCAGATTCAAAGTAATGTTGATCCAAGCATTTCACAAGATGCAATAAATCTTCCAACCCAATTCAGTTGGCAAGATATTGATGGAATAGATTTCACCACTCCAATTCGAGATCAATCCCCATTTCCAAGTTGTGAAACATTTGCCATTACTGCTGCTTTGGAGACAATGATACAATATAAGGTTGGATTTCCATTTGGATGTGATCTTTCAGAAGCACATCTATATTTTTATAGTGGCGGCAATATTGATTGGGGATCTATACCAGAAAACGATACAAATATGTTGATTGAACATGGTATTCCTGATGAAGCCTGTTGGCCCTATCCAGAAGAACTCAAACAATATCCATTAAATACAACTGCTGATAACTGGATGAATCGAACAGTAAAAATTTCTGATTGGTATTATCTTGAAGAAGATATCGATGAAATAAAAAAAGCACTCATAAACAATGGACCAGTCCCTACATATTTTCAGGTATTTGATGATTTTTTGAAATACAAACAAGGGGTCTATCGACATCGATGGGGTGATTACCGAGGTATTCATTATGTATGTATCATGGGTTGGAATGATGATCCAGGTTACTGGATTATAAAGAATAGTTGGGGGACAGAATACCAGAATGAAGGATGGTTTAACATTGCCTATGGTGAATGCAGTATTGAAAAAAAATCATTTTATCTAGATGGTGTATATGGACAATATCCTATTGTTTACGTTGATGATGATAACACATTTGGTCCGTGGGATGGATCAATTAATAATCCATATCCGACAATTCAACAGGGTATTGATCATTCATATGAAGGATGGACCGTATTTGTAAAAAACGGTGTTTATAATGAACATGTTCTAATTAATAAAACTATTAATCTGAAAGGTGAAAATAAATTTTCCACCATCATTGATGGAGATTCAATGGGTCATGTTATAACCATATCAAAGCCACATGTAATAATATCTGGATTTACCATTCAAAACAGTGGAAAAAGACCATTTGAAGCAGGAATAAAAACCTTATCGTTGTATTCAAATGCAACGATACAGGACAATATTTTTCAAGATAATGGTATTGGGGTTTTTTTGAATTATGCATATACTGAGGATTATGAGAAAAGCTCTTGGAATGTAATTCATAATAATCTATTTACAAGAAATATTGATGGCTTGTATATACATTGGTCCAATAACAATGAGATAACTTCTAATGTTTTTAGAGATAATGCTGATGATGGGATAGAAATGGAAGCATCAAAATATTCACTAATAGAAAATAATATCTTTGAGGAAAACAAAGGTTATGGATTGTATCTACGTGCTGCATCTCATCAAAACAATATTAAACACAATGATTTCATCAATCATAAAACCCATGTCTATTTTGATGGATCGCTAAAAAACATATGGCAAAGAAATTATTGGGATGATTCAAATTGGATATTATTAAAACCGATTAGAGGTCAAATTGATATATATGACATACCATGGATTAATTTTGATTTGTTTCCATCTCTTAAACCAAATAATTAACAATTTTTTTAAAAAAATTTTACCAGTCAAAGTATTCCAATGTTGGCATATGTTCATCATCTGGAATGAGTTGTTGTTTCATTGTGCCATCTGGATTAATAATCGTCAGTCGATGATTCATACCTCGTAATTTATCATTGATGATAATGAATTCATTATCCAGAAATAAAATATTGTTTCCATCTTTGGAGAAAACTGCTAGGCCTGCAATGTAGTCAGTATTTGTAACCTGTTTGACATTTCCTTGAAGATCAACAATAAACACGTTCCATGGGATGAGTTCATCCCATTGATTAATTAGAGTCTGTAAATCTGCAAGATCTGTCCATGGTCTAATGCCAGCATAATGATTATATGCAATTGAGGAGCTATCTGGACTCCAACTAGGGTCATGATCTGACTGCCAATCAGTTGTTGTTGTAAGTCTTCTAACATTTTCCCCATTACTATCCATAACAAAAATTTCTTCTCTTGCAGTAGTTTTGGTTATTCTATTGGATTTGAAAACAATTTTAGTTCCATCGGGTGACCATTCCGGGTCATTATCTTCCCATTCGTTGTTTGTTAATTGAGTTATTTCATTTCCATCAAGGTCCATAATATAAAGATCTGCACCACTTGCAGGGTTTCCATATTCATCTTTAAAAGATCCAAAGACAATACGATCTCCTTCTGGTGACCAATCAGGGTGACCATCAATAACATTGTTGTTAGTTAATTGTGTTTCCTCTAATGTTTCTAAATCAATGACAAAAATCTCCCAGGTTAATGGGTTGTTTGTATCTCCACCATGAAATGCAACTTTTTTCCCATCAAAAGATAATGCGGGATTATTTTCATGTCGGTTATTATATGTTAACCTAGTGATCATATTGGTTTTATCTAAAAGATATAGTTCTCCATCGTCTGAATCTGCTTTGGACATAAAAACGATTTTTTCATTTAGTTGTTGTTGCCAGAGTGATGAATAAGATATTGATTTCCAAGCTAGATATCCCATTTTCTCAGTACCATCTATCTTTATGAGGCCTACGGTATCATCTGGAGTAAGATCATGAAGCCAGCAGTACATAAACAGATGAAGGTTAATTCCTTGATCAACTGTAAGTATAGTTGAAAGATTCATCAGAAAATCGTATTGTCCTTGTTCTCCACCTGCATGTTCATATGTTGGCCAGCCAATCTCGCTAAATCCAAAAGGTTTTCCTGGCATACATTCAGATGCTTGAAGGTAATAATCTGTTGGAATGTCGGAAGGTGTATTGATTCCCTGAACTGCAATTGGGTAGGTTGTAAAGACTAACAGATCAAGCTTTTGAGTGTTAAAAAGAGTTAAAACATCAAGATCTGCTTCTCTATTTTCATCTACTATTTCACGAGAAAATACACAAAAAACGGTGGTTTCAGGTGAAATTTCTTTAATGGCATCATAAATTTCCTCATATAGACTCACGAAATGTTGAAATCCATTTGAATTATTTTCTTCTATTCCATAAAATTCATACCAGCGGTTCACTTCATTACCAAGTGAAATATATGCCGGATGTATTGTGTTTACAACATTTAATATTGATAGTTTATACAAAGCTCTCCATTCAGGATCCTTTAATGATGCATTTGGGAGATTATTTGGAGTTTTAAGAATAAGGTTTCCATTTTGATTTTTATCAATAAACGAAAAATGAATCAAAGGATACATTCCGTTTCCTCTAATATGTCCAGTAATGAATGTATCGCCCCACCAGTCATCAAGTTTATCTGCATAATCCCAAAATCCATCAGCACCGGCTCCAGAAGACCATACAGGGACAAATTCAGAGTATTGCGCTGCTTTTTGATAGCTTTGTGAGAAATCTTGTCCCTCTGAAGGAATGGGAAGTAAACCCATAAAGAATCCTCTTTTGGGGAGCTGCGGATGTTCAATGGGGTCAATACAACCTGTAAATGAGGTCGTGATAATACTTAAAATAAGAATAAACACAATTATTTTTAATGGTTTTTTATACATCATAAATTTCACCAGTTTTTATATTACATTGAATTAATAATCAAATAAAAATGACATAATAATATTTAAAACTATAGTGTTTTTCTGACTTCACAGATAAAGTCTATTGGAAGTAGTACAAGAAAGATCTAAAAATTAAATTTTATTTCATTTGTTTTTTTCTTTGTTTGAATTCAATCATTCGCTGACGAATTTCTTTTACTCGTTTATCGACATGATTTTCATATGTTCCAGACATATTGAATATCTCCCCCTGATTAATGAAACATTTGATTTATATGTTTTAATTACAAATGAAATTAGTCTTTAAAATAGTTTTCGATTAAATCAAATGTAATAATTATTTTTTGATAATACTATATTATTAACATAAATAATATTTGAACAGATCATCACTTGTATTTATAAAAAATATTTATTGATAAAAAATATGTGGAAAATATGAAAAAATATCAGATACAAACCAATCAATTTCCTCAAAATTTATATATAAACAAGAATATATATAAATTAATGAAATATGGGAAACGAAAAAACAAACATTTTATCTTATTTGCATGTATCTTTTTCATGTTGACCATAAGTCTTTTTCCAATACAAAGTATGGGGGAGAAAAATACAAAAGACACGAATTCTATCATAGAAAATATACAAAAAAACTCTCAACCTGTATTATATGATCTTCTCATAATATGCCCAGAAGTTTTTTCAAGAGAGGTTCAACCACTTATTGACCATAAAATTAAAACTGGTATTAAAACAAACCTAGTAACAATAGAGGAAGTATATGATCAAATCTATTGGAGGGGAAGAGATAACGCTGAGAAAATGAAATATTTCATAAAAGATGCAAAAGAAAAATGGAACATATCATATGTATTATTAATAGGGGGAAGAAAAGATCAATCTCAAGAAGAAACATGGTGGATTCCTGTTCGATATTCCAATCTTATAAGACACTATAAAGGTCACGAAAAACACCCCGAAGGTGATTTTTTAACCGACCTATATTTTGCTGATATTTATGATCAACAAGGAAAATTTAGCAGCTGGGACGATGACAATGATGGAAAATTTGGAGAATGGCCACTTGATAAAGGTGCTGTTGATACACCAGACCTATATGCAGAAATCTCTGTTGGAAGACTACCATGTCGCAACATAAATGAAGTTAAAAATATCGTTAATAAAATCATACGATATGAAACAGGTAAGGCTGATGAAAGCTGGTTTAAAAAAATTGTAGTTATCGCAGGAGACACCTATCCTGAGAAGACAGAATATATTGATGGTGAAGTACATACTCAACAAGCTATTGACATCATGGAAGATTTCCAATCAATAAAAATATGGAGTAGCCTGGGAAATCTTCATTGGTTTTATATGATACGTGAAATAAATAAAGGATGTGGATTTGTCTTTTTCTCAGGCCATGGGGGGGCTAATTCATGGGCGACCCATCCACCATATGATATTGACAATTGGATTGGGGACTTTAAATTAAAACACATGAATTTCCTTCACAATAAAAATAAACTACCTGTTTGTCTTTCTGCAAGTGGCTGTTTTAACAATATGTTTAATGTAAGTATTAGAGAATCATTTTTAGTATATGGGTCACTATTAAATTTAATCCCATTTCAATATGCAGTTCCTAGATGCTGGGGATGGAATATGGTTGTAAAAACAAATGGTGGCAGCATTGCAACAATTGCATCTACGGGATATAGCTATGAATCTTCAGATATTGATAGTAAAAGAGGAGGATGCGAATGGCTTGATATCCATTTCTTTGAAGAATATCAACAAAATGAAGATAAAATCCTTGGAGATTGTTGGAAAAACACCGTTAATCGTTTCCTTCAAAATTTTTCAATTAACTGGAATGATGATGCAAAATACGGTGACGCATTAATTGTCAAAAACCTTGAACAATGGCTTCTAATAGGAGACCCAAGCCTAAGAATTGGTGGATACTAAAAAATTATCATTTTTTATAATGAAAAATATACCTAGTTGGCACTCGTTTCTTTTTACCAGTCCAATACCCACAATTGGGACATTGCAATTCAATGGTGACTACGCCACCCCATATCGTCAGATTTTTAACATGTTTTAAACGATGATCACAGACCGGACACCCCTTTAAAATCTTATCTGGATCTCCCTCACGGGAATGGATTTCTATGGTGATATGAGGGTTTTTAATGGCAAGCTTTCTAAGACGTTGCACACTCACACCATATTTTTTATCATCTGTTTTCAGTTCATCCATGATCAATTGTTTTAACTTGGATTGGAATTGAATGGAATATGCCTTTTTTAATACCTTCACCAGAATTTCAGTTAATTGTTCATCAGAAGGTATATGATAACTCATACATAATGAGAACTTGTTTTATGTAATAAAAATTGTGTTCTGATTCAAATATTTATTAAAATCTAATGAAAGATTTGTATTATTTATATTGATTTTATCCAAAGTATTTGAAAAGTTATTTATGAATTACCCAATCGAACACAGGATGATAATATTCTTCAAAAATATTACTTTGGTTAAAGAGATTCAGCATCTATGGTTTTTATTAGATCAGTTCTGGTTATAACTCCAAGAATCTTATTATTTTGCATTACTGGAAGACATCCTACATGATGATCTATCATAGTTTTTGCCGCATCTGCAACATTTTTGTCAGAAGATATTGTTATTGCAGGTGCACTCATAACATCATTGACGAGTAATTCTTCAAGCTGATGTTTTTGTTTTCCAAGAGGGAATCCTTTTTTTATTTTATCAAGTGCATATACAATATCAATATCTGAAATAATACCAATGAGCATACCATTGTTGACAACAGGTAATCTAGCAATATCTGCATCGATCATTTGTCTTCGCGCATGGATAATACGGTCATCAGGTGAGACTGTATATATCATTTCTTTCATGATTTCTTCCAAATGTGTGGTATCTTTCACAAGCTTAAGAAGATCTGCTTTTGTGATAACACCAACTATATCATCTTCATTACCAACAAATAACATTGTTGGACCTGGTGTACCAACAGATGATAAAATTTTTGATACATCGGATAAAGGGGATATAATTTGAATGTCTTTATCCATAATGGATGATGCGTATAGATGTGCAGCTGGAACTCCACGAGTTCGAATTGCTCCAAGTTTTTTTGCAATATTCGAATCAGTAATTAATCCTGCTGGTTTATGGTCTTCAACAACGGGAATTTTTGTAATATTATGTTTTTTCATTAGTTTTAGCACATATTTCATATCTACGTCTTTATCTACATAAATTACATCGCGAGTCATGATTTCTTGTACTTTCATTGGCACACCTCATTTTATCATCTTAAAACTTTTTTTTATTGTTCATAGTTCAAAGCATCAATACAATCTTCACAGAGTAATCGTCCATCAATATTTTTTAAACGAGATGAAAGAGTGTTACAATCTTCACATTTACCTGAAAAGATTTGTTGTTTATAATGGATTTCATCTCGTTTACTCACATTATACCATTCTTCTGTGATCTCATGAAGGATAGGGGATAACCGATTGATATCCTTTTCTGTGATAATTCCGATCAATTTATCATTTTCTATAACTGGAAGACGTCTAACATTACATTTGGCCATGGTTTTTGCTGCTTCTTCTATATCTATATATGGGTCAATGATGAGAAGAGGTGTGGTCATAATGAATTTTATAAGAGTTTTTTCAGCAGGTTTACCCTCTGCAACAACCTTGCGAACAATATCACTTTCAGTAATGATGCCAATAGGTTTTCCAGATGTGACAATACAGTTTCCAATATTGTGTTTATTCATCATGGATGCAGCATGTTTAACTGTATCTGAGGGTAGTACTGTCACAGGTTTCATCTTCATAGCTTCTCTGACAATAATCCTGCCTTTATTCATCAATTCACTCCAACATCTCAATAAGTTTATTTTACATGCTATTTATCAAAACCATTAAAACCTTTCGATGTATTGATTCTCACTAGTTTTTTTTATGAAAGGAAGTCAGTATGAACGGGAATTGCGAGGAATACTCGAAGGCGACATGAAAACACTTTCTAGATCTGTCAAATCATGTACAACCATGGAGAAAGAACAATATTTACAAATTATAGAAAAACCATTTGCAGTGGTTCGTGCCGCTGGATCACTAGGTGTAGATTTAGTTGCTGTAAGAGGTGACGTTTCATTTCTCATTGAAATTAAGTCAAGTTCTTTACCAACACTTCATTTCAGTACAATGGCTGGAAAATTACAACAACAGGCAGATGCTATGATTGAGCTCTGTCAGAAAACAAAGACACTTCCTATTTATGCATTCAGATTAAAAAATATTCGTGGGGACTCATGGAGATTGTTCACACTTGACATTTCCAATCTAATTGGAAGGCTCAATATTGTTCATCGAAGACTCCCGAAACTTGAAACAAGTAAAAATAACAATTATATCATGCGTTGGAAAAATGGTATGCAACTTTCAGATTTTATTAATTATATTACTCAATAAATTTTGTTTTTTACTTTTGATTTCTGCGAAATCTATTAGAACATGAAGGCGATTCATGGGGTGGTGAGCATTATGAAAAAAATCCTTGTTTCCTATGATGGTTCAGAAGCTGCGAAAAAAGCAATTGAAATGACAAAAAAATTTGCAAATGTTGATGATGAATTAACAATTCTTACAGTAATTCCTGCTGAACTTGTTGAATCTTCATTTACAAAAATGCTATTACCTACAATAGATATGGCCTCAATGGCAAAATCCGGAAGTTTTAAAGAAAAAGCTATGGAATCACTTTCAGGTATTGCAGGTGGATTAGAATCATTTGTGGGTAAAATAAATCTGGCGGTTGAATCAGGCGATCCTGCAGATGAAATATTACTTACTGCAAAAAAAATTGAAACAGATGTGATTATAATTGGGTATAAAGGATATGGAAAAGAAGGACGATTCCTTCTTGGAAGTGTTACTGATAAAGTTGTTAGATCTGCAAGCAGTTCCGTTCTTGTCGCACGATAAAAACGTTTTTGTATAAAACAATATATGAAGCATGCATGCATCCATCCCAAGATATCAAAGGAATTAAAAGTAATTTTTTACAAAATAAACGTATTGTTCTTGGAGTTACAGGTAGTATTGCAGCAGTTGAAACAATTAAACTAGCTCGTGAGCTCATTAGACATGGAGCAGATGTATTATCTGTTATGACTCCCGCTGCAACAAAAATTATTCACCCAGATGCTTTATGGTTTGCAACAGGCAAAAAACCAATTATTCAACTTACGGGTGATACAGAACATGTATCATTTTGTGGAAATGTAAAAGACCCTGTTGATTTATTGATTATTTCTCCATGTACTGCTAATACTCTTTCAAAAATTGCTAATGGTATTGATGATACAGCAGTTACAACATTTGCAACAACGGCAATAGGTGCTAAACATAAGGTTCTTATTGTTCCTGCTATGCATAGATCAATGTATGATCATCATATTGTTCAACAAAATATTTCGATTCTAAAAAAGAATAATATCTCTTTTGTCGACCCTTTTCTTGAGAGAAATAAAGCAAAATTAGCATCAACAGATGAGATTTCTGCAAAAGTGATTCGTTTGATATCATCACATACTCTTGAAAACAAAAAAGTATTGATCATTGGTGGTTCTTGTTGTGAACCAATTGATGCGGTTCGAAGTCTTTGTAATCATAGTTCAGGTAAAACTGCAATTTCATTTGCAAAACATGTATATCATCAGGGAGGTGATGTTGTACTTTGGTATGGTAAAAGTCCTGAACTGGTTCCAAATTTTATTTCAGAAAAAGGATTTCAAACAATCGATGAAGTTAAAGATCTTATCAATGAAACGGATATGGAAAGTTTTGATATAATCATAGTTTGTGCAGCGTTATCTGATTTCATTCCGGAAAATATTTCTGGAAAGATAGGTTCAGATAAAGAATCATTAATGGTCTCATGTAAAAAAGCCGATAAAATACTTGAAATAATCCGAGAAAAAACAGAAACATCTATTATTGTTGGTTTTAAACTTGGTACAGATGAAAAATCTGTTCTTAAAAAAGCACAAATCTTACAAAAAGAACAAATGCTTGATTATGTAGTAGCAAATACAACTTCTGCCATTGGTACAAATGATACGGATGCATGGATTATCAAAAGATCAAAAATCATACCGATAAAAGGTTCAAAAGATCATCTTGCGGAAAGCTTGTTTAATGAGATAGTCTCAAAGTGAAAACAATGAAGAAAGCAACAGTGTTTGCACCGGGTCATATCTCTGGTTTTTTTCAACCAATTTATCATGAAAATATTTATCAAACAGGTTCAAGAGGCGCTGGAATTAATCTGAGTTCTGGTGCTACTTCAACTGTTCAAATTGATAATGGTGCAGAACAAAAGATTGATGTGTTCTATCAAAAGAAAAGACAAAAGGCAGATGTTGTAACCTATGCTATTAGGGAATTACTCAAAGAAAGAACCTTTCATGTTGTAGTTGATATCTGTATAGATCTTCCTATAAGTCAGGGTTTTGGAATAAGTGCAGCAAGTGCTTTAAGCTCTTCATATGCTCTTGCAACACTGTTACAAATTCCTTATGAAAATGTGTATATGGCTGCTCATAAGGCTGAAATAGTGATGAAAACTGGCCTTGGGGATGTTGCAGCTGAAATAGCTGGTGGAGTTGAAATACGAAAAAAACCAGGTATTCCACCATGGGGACAAATTGAAAAAATAGCAGGTGAAAGAAAGATTGTTATATGTACTATTGATAAAAAAATTTCAACTTCCGATATATTAAATAACACAGATATTCAGAAGAGAGTTCAATTATTTGGGAAAAAATGTACAGATGCTCTTATATCCAATCCAACATTTGAAAATTTTTTTCAATTATCAACAGATTTCACGTATAATTCTAAATTAGCATCAGAAAAGGTCCTTGAAGCAATGGATGCAGTAAAACCATTTGGTATGTGCAGTATGTGTATGCTAGGAAACACTGTATTCTCAGTTGGAAAAACAGAAAAAATAATTGATGTACTCTCAGAGTATGGAACGGTTCAAAAATGTGATATTGATCAACATGGTGTGCAAATACTGAAATGAAACAGCTTTTAGATTTCGTCAGTTATGCCATCTGCAAGCTCAATTAGATGTGCTTCTCCATCTTCTGGACCTTTTGCAAAAAGTATGTCAAAAGCATCAATTCTTGTATTTTTATTTGGGCCGTATAACCATTTGTTATTATGGCGCATTGCAATAATTGTCATGCCTGTTTCACTACCAAGCTTCAATTGACCAAGTGTCTTTTTACATAAGATAGATGGTTCTTTAACTTGTACTTTTGTAAGAACTTCATCAGATTCTTGAATGCTCATTTTTAGTATAGGATGAAGCTCAACATCTCTTAATTGTACATCTGCTATTTCCCTTGCAGCATCTGCAATTTCTTCACCTGCACGAGCAAGTTTCAGAAGAATTTGCGCTGTTTTTACTGTAATATTTCCTTCTTTTACTTCCTGAAATAGATCATGATGAAGTCGTTCAAAAAGATGGTCAATATGTTCCTCAAGCTCATAAACTTCTTTTGCTAGGGTTGTATTATCATAAAGCAATGATGAATATGAAAGATCTACCATAAGCTCTGATTGTTCTTTGATAGTAAGGACCATGGATTCAAAGGTTTCCTGTTTCAATCCAACACCTCTTGTTTACCTAATAAAAATTCATTGAGATCATTGTATCCTTCATTGGTTCCTTTTACAATTAATGTGTCCTTTGATTGAATGGTGTTGTCTGATTGCGGATTATAAATCCAACAGTTTTTTCTTCTGATGGCTATGACTCTCATCCCTGTTTCAGATTCGATTTTTAACGATCCAATCATTTTTGCACAGGCCTGAGAATTAGCTGAAACAACAATGCGGAATAATTGCTCATCGGCATCCTTTAAAATCCGTGGTAAAAGACCTTTTGGTTTTAATTCCATAAGTAAAATGATATCTCCTGCGGTGTTTGATATTTTTTCAGCTGCTTGGGCTATTTGAAGAATACCTGAAAGCTGTTCTGCATCCTCTTTTGTACGAGCAGCCATCATTGCCATTATCCGGATATCATAATTCATTTTATCCATACGGACTTCAAGGAATTTTACTTCCTCTGCAATTTCTGTGCTATTAAAAAGAAGAGCAGAATATGCAAGATCAATGATTAATTCTGAGATATCTTTCATTTCAGTAAGAAGTTCTTTAACTGATGTTGGCTCATATTCAATTTCAGTAAATTCTTCTTTTTTCCAATGAGGTGTTCGTTGTAATCTTCCGAGAAGACTTTTTTTATGTTTTTCTTGTTTCATAGGATCAAACCTCCAATGAATAAAAAAAGGATGATTATTCCAAGTGTATCGCCAAATGTTGTGACAATAGGTGCGACGACATCATCAGGGTCCACACCCCTTTTAAATGAGAAAAAAGCAGACAAGACACTAATAATTGAAAGAATGCAAATAAGAAAAACGCCTGTTCCAATGAAGATAATAAGATATGTAATCAATTCAATACCCTTTGTTGCACCTGTTAATGTTCCAATAAAATAAATAATTATCGCAAGAACTGTGTAAGTACACAATCCAAGGATAATTGCGGTAAACACGTTCTCATGCATTTGTTTATCATTTGATTTAAGGGTGATAGATCCAATATGAAGGCCTGATGCTAGACGAGCACCTAGGATACTTCCAATGTTTCCACCAACACCGTTAATAACAGGAATAGAAATTAGAAAAACTGGGAGTTTTTGTAAGAGAAATGTTTGGTTTTGTTGGATAAGATTTCCTGCATAGATCTCTATTAATATACAAAAAATAAGTAGGGGAAGACCATGACGAATTATTGTTTTCCAATTGTATATCATAAGATTGCCCCCATTAATCCTGCACTAATAAAAAGTGAGAGCATTGTGATAATATCTCCAACGGTGGAAAGAGCAGGACCTGTAATATTATCTGGATCGTATCCTCGTTTGAATACAAGATATATTATTCCAACGGTTAGAAAAGTTAAGATGAAACCTGAGATGATTCCTGCAAGTAGAACACTACCTATTAGTAAAAGTGGTTGAGGGTAAACATTGAAAAGATAAATACTTGTGATATATGCAAGGAGTCCAAGAATTGCTGAGACAAGAATACTTAGAACAATTGATCCAATGATGTTCTGTTTTAGCTCATCATTCCACATATCATCCTTTGAAATAACTCCAAGATGATATGCTGATCCAATTCTTGAACCAAAAGCAGTGCTGATATTTCCTCTTAATGCAATTACCCCTGGGATAATAATAATCAGGCCTGGAATTGTTTCAAAAAGATGAGCCATTAAAATTAAAATATTCCCTGTGAACAATCCTCCGATGCCACAGAGAATTAACAGGGGGAGGCTCTGCTTGAACATTTCCTTTGCAATCATTAAGCACGACCTCCATTATTTTTACACTCCTGAATCTATTTGTGATTTTGTATTATTTATAGGTATTCTTTTCGATAACGATCCCACATTTGATCATAATGTTCCTGGATTTCAGCTAGACATTTTTCATCTCTTTTTGGATAAAATAGATGTTTGAATCGACCTTGATTTTTTATCCATTCTTCAATGGGTTTTGGTTTAATTTTTTCTTCAAGAATTAATTTACTTTTACCATTGAATACAACATTGTCATCTATACTTTCAAATAATGCATATGCACCAGTATCAATTGCAAGATCTCCCATTTCAACGGTTTTTTCCATACCAAAACGCCAACCTGGAGGACATGGTGCAAGTATCTCAATATATCTAGGACCTTTGATGTCTTTGGCCTTTTTCACTTTTTCAAAAAGATCCAATGGTCTACTAGCAGAAGCTTGCGCAGCATATGGAAGATGATGCGCTCGTATGATTTCAGACATATCTTTTCTAAACTCTTGTTTTCCACCAACAGTTGTAGTAGTCCAAGCACCTTTTGGTGTAGCACCACTTCTTTGAATTCCAGTATTAGAATAGATTTGATTATTATAACATATATAAATAAAATTTGTTTGTCGTTCCAATGCACCAGATAATGCTTGAAGGCCAATATCATAGGTTCCACCATCGCCAGCCCATGATAGAACTGTATGGTCGTGCTTTCCTTGTTGATCTAATGCTGCTCGGATCCCTGATGCACCAGCTGCACATGCTTCAAAAGCAATGTTCATAACTGGTATATCAAAAGAACATGTAGGATAAAGGCTTTGGATAACAGCAGTACAACAAGCAGGAACCACCATAACTGTTTTTTTCCCAAGTGCTTTTAAAACGGTTCTAAGTGCCATAGTTGCAGGGCATCCTGCACATGCGGCATTTCCTTGTAATACATATTCTTCCCTTGGAAAGTCTTTCAATGCCATTGTTTAATCATCCTCCTTGAAACCAAACCATATCTGATGATTCTTTGTTTTTCCTTGGATGGCTTTTTTACACATTTTTTCAATATCTCCATAGGGGACATCTTTTCCTCCAAGACCTGCGATAAAACCAGTAACTTTCGCATCTGATTGTTGATATAATGCTGATTTAATTTCATTAAACATGGCACCTTCGGAGCCTATGGATATATTACGGTCAATTACAATTAATTCTGCTTGTTTACCAAGTGCAATAACTTCTTCGCTTGGAAATGGTCTGAATATTCTAAGACGGGCTAGACCGATTTTTATTCCTTGTTTTCGTAAGTTATCAATTGCAACTTTACTTTCAGCGCCAATTGCAGCCATTGAAATTAAGATATACTCAGCATCTTCACATTGATATTTTTCAAAAAGGTCGCCATGATTTCGACCGAATTGCTTTTCCCAATCTTTTGCAATTTTTGGGATAAGTTTTATCGCGTTTTGTTGTGCATCATGCATCGCTCTTCGTAATTTCTCATAATACTTGGTTCCTATAAGGGTTCCATGAGCAACAGGATTGTCTACATCAAGCTTCCAAGCTGGGTTTAATGGTGGAAGGAAATCATCGATTTCTTCTTGATCTGGTATATATGCAGGCATAGAAGTATGAGATATAATGAACGCATCATAATTGATCAAGACAGGAAGAACGATTTTTTTGTTTTCTGCAAGTTTGAAAGATTGAATGATAGTATCAAATATCTCTTGATTACTACTACAATAAATTTGAAGCCATCCTGTGTCTCTCTGAGCAATAGAATCATTTTGATCTGACCAAATATTCCAACCTGGGCCAATAACTCGATTAATATTACACATTACAATAGGTAACCTTGCAAGAGCGGCCCAATGAAGCATTTCATGCATAAGAAGTAATCCATGAGATGATGTTGCAGTAAATGTACGAGAACCAGCTTCACTAGCGCCAATACATGCAGTCATTGCTGAATGTTCACTTTCAACACAGATATATTCTCCTGTATACTCTCCACTTTCAACATAATTTGCTATTCCTTCAACAAGAGTTGTTTGTGGAGTAATTGGATATGCTGCAACTACTTGAGGTCTTGCCATAACTGCTGCCTTTGCAGCAATATAATTGCCAGTATTAATCATAACACTCATTTCTTTTCATTCTCCCGTTTCATTGTAATTGCTTTTACCTTACATACATTTGCACAGACACCACATCCTTTACAATAATCATAATTAATTTCAACGGTGTCATCCTTATTTCGTTTAATGGATCCTTCAGGGCAGAAAATCCAACAACGTAAACATTTAACACATTTTTTTATATCTAATGTTGGTCGGAAAACACGCCAACTCCCTGTTTTTCCCATTGCCCCTTCTTCAGGATATGAGATACATGATGTAATGTCATATTTTTTCAAAATTTCAACTCCACTTGTTTAAACGCATCATTGGTTGCCTTCACATTGTTTTTCCCTGCATCACCTTTCCATTTTTCCTGTATTACTTCTTGAATTGCAGGTAGGGATACCTTTTCAACTACTTTTGGAACCGCTCCAAGTATGGGTGTGTTGACCACAGGTATTCCACCAACAAGAATGTCATGTTTAATGGCAATACCTGTTGCATCTACTGTTGCAACATTAAATTTATTTGAGAAATCAAATTCATCTGGTGATTTTGTGGTATTTATAAGGATTTTTCCATCTTTTTTCATCCCTTTCAAAGTATCAATAATGTTCATGATACTTTCATCTTGAATGATGACCACGTCTGGTTCATAGATTTCACTGCGAAGATGAATCTCCGATTCTGAGATACGTGCAAAGGCTCGTACTGGTGCACCCCTTCGTTCAGCTCCAAATACTGGAAATGCTTGTACTCCTTTGTTTCCGTCTTTTAATGCTGCGGCGACTAATAGGTTTGCAGCAGTTACTGAACCTTGACCTCCTCGGCCATGTATTACTATTTCAATTAGGTTATCTAGTGTCATGAGAATATTCTCCCATTAGAAGCGTATAAAAAGAGTACATATAATTGTTTTTGTCGCTGTGGTGGGTGTTGTGTTGACCAAATATTTCTTATAGGCTTAATTATATGCAATAGTACTATTTCACCTTCCGAATAGTGTTTTTGGGGGAAAGGATATGACTGATGAATTGAGAAAACTGCTAACTATTGAAAAAAAACGCCTTGATGAAATTAACGCCTTTCTATTGGATAAAGAAAACCCTCTTGTTAATGACCTTTTATCTGTTGTTAACAAATATGGTGGACCAGATCAAATAAATCAAAAAGCAAGGGAATCTGGCAACATTGAAAATCTTCTTAATCGACTTGAAAAGAATAATCCATTATATGTTAAAGATATAGACTGGCTGATTAATCAGATTGATAATGATTCATTTATTTCAATTGATGATTATAGAAAAAAAGTACTTGGCAATAGCGTATCGAGTATGACTTTCAATGAGAACTGTCCAGTTACCCTTGAGATTAGTGCCTGTCAGTATTTTCCTTTTTTTGTAGCTGAGGCAAAGCAGGCTTTGAAAAAACAGGAACTGATGCCAGGGAGATTCATTCGTGTAAGAAACATGAAGGAGCAAGAAGAAGATGGTGATTTACTTGCAATGTCGGCAGCAATGCAGATTCTAGGATCAAGCTGGTGTGAAACACTTGATACAAAAGGAACGGATGGATCTAATGTTCATCTTGGTGGACCTGAAACGATAACTGGATATTTTGGTGGTATTGGTCAACCAAATGATCATCCAATAAAATGGGTAGATGAGTTTCTTTATTACTACACAAATTATGGTGTAAAACAAGTGCTAAATATCAACCCTGGAACTATTTTCCTTGGATATCTTTTGCATAAACTTGGTATTGATATTGAATTTAAAATATCAGTTTATATGGGAAATGATAATCCATATTCGATTTTTTGGACGTTAATGGCTGCACGTATGTTTTCACGAAAAGATGGATCAACATCATTGATTGGTTTTAATTTTTCTAATTCAGTTAATAATGCAACTATTGAAATGAGTGACTATGTAAGAAATTGCTTAGAGCTTGGTGATTTCGTCCGTTTTGAACATCATATTTTTGAAACATGGAAAAGTATTGTAATACAACCATATGATCGACGTGATGAACTTTTAGAATTAGCAGAAAACATTAAAAATATCAGTGCAAAACATGAAGGTGGAGAAATAAAGGTGGAGCAGAAAAGAGAGCATCCAAGTGATATTCTTGAATATTTCCTCCCTAAATCAGATATCAATGAAAAAGGGATGATGCCAATGCTTACACAGAACTATTTAGATAAACATGATGCGTTGAATAATACAGCAAAAGAGCTGACAAAGAAAGGACTTTCTTTTATTGCAGCTCCAAAGCTTCATCATTGGGGGAATTAGAAAGATGACATTGAAACTAGCATTTATTGGCTATGGTGTTGTTGGACAGGGTCTGACTGAGATCCTTCTAGAAAAAAAGGAGATGCTAAGAAAACGTTATGGTTTTGATTTTTCAATTGTTGCCATTTCTGATATCATGAAAGGATCAGTGTATGATGAACAAGGTCTAGATATGAACATGATTCTTGATATGGTGAAAGAAGGAAAAAAACTTGATGAATATCCAGATGGAAAGAAAGGTATGGATAGTCTGCAAACGATAAAGGAAACTAATGCAGATGTGATTATTGAGATTACGTTTACTGATGTGAAAACAGGTCAACCTGCTCTTGAACATATTCATGCAGCATTTGATGCAGGTAAACATGTTGTATCAACAAACAAAGGTCCAGTCGTAAAAGAAGTAAGGGCATTACTAGATAAAGCAGAAAAAAAACATGTGCATTATGGATTTGAAGGAGTGGTTCTTGCAGGAACACCAGTTATTAATCTAGCAAAATATACTCTGGCAGGAACTAAGATCACGGGTTTTAAAGGGATTATGAATGGCACCACTAATTATATCCTTACTCGAATGGAAGAGGGTATGGCCTATGAAGATGCGTTGAAAAAAGCACAAGAACTTGGGTATGCAGAAGCAGATCCAACAGGTGATGTGGAAGGTCTTGATGCACTTGGTAAAGTAGTCATCTTAACAAATGTTGTCCTTGGAGAAAAACTTGGTTGGGAAGATGTAAAATGTACAGGTATTACAAAGATAACAAAAGAAGATATTAACTTGGCTAAAAAAGAAGGAAAACGATGGAAATTAATTGGAAGTGCCTTTGTAAAACCAGATGGATCTATTGATGCAAAGGTTGAACCCGTGAAACTTCCATTAAGTGATCCTCTTGCAGGGGTTAATGAAGCTATAAATGCTTTAACGTTTACAACTGATGAACTTGGTCCTGTAACAATTGTAGGGCCTGGTGCTGGAAAAAGAGAGACTGGTTTTTCTTTACTAGTTGATCTTTTAGAGCTTAACCGTAAAGTGCAGGGTGAAGAATAACTTAATTGCAATAATATGAAAATTAGAATAAAAGGTGATTGAATGAGTGGTGGATATACTGGTAAAATATTAGAGATTGATGTGACAACACAAAAAACTTTTGTTTCAGATACTGACCTGGATTTCTGTAAACAATTTATTGGAGCTAAAGGTCTTGGAGCGAAAATTCTTTTTGATACTCTTCCAAAAAATACTGATCCGTTATCTCCTGAAAACTTGTTACTTTTTACAACAGGTCCATTAACTGGAACAAAAATTCAAACATCGGGAAGAGGAACAGTTGTTACAAAATCTCCATCCACTGGTCTTTATTTAGATTCTCATTTTGGTGGAATTTTCGCATCTGACATGAAAAAAGCAGGATGGGACGTAATTAATATAAAGGGAAAAAGTGAGAAACCCATATATATTGAAATTAAGGATGATTTAGTAACATTTCATGATGCAAAGGATTTATGGGGTATGGAATGTCAAAAGACTCATGAGAAACTACAGAAAATTCATGGGAAAATGCGTACAGCAGTTATAGGACCAGCTGGTGAAAACCTAGTAAAATTTTCATCAATAACAATAGAGGGTCATCGTCACGCAGGTCGAGGTGGACCAGGTGCTGTGATGGGTTCTAAAAACGTTAAGGCTATTATTGTATCTGGGTCAAAAAAGGTTCCTTTACATGATGAGGATGCATATAATGCCCAAGCAAAAGAAATCTTAAAAAAAATAAAGGAAAATGATTTTGTCCCTCTGCGAAAACAGTTTGGTACACCATACTGGGTGAAACCTGTTAATGATGAGGGTTTTATCCCAACAAGAAATTTTCAGGAAGGTCAGTTTGAACATGGAGATGACCTTTCAGCAGAAACCATGGTAGATCATATCGTTGATTCTTCTGGTGCATGTTTTAATTGCATAATTGCCTGTTGGAATAAATCATCGATTAAACAGGGTCCTCATAAAGGTATTTCTCTTGTTGGACCTGAATATGAAACACTTGCATTGATGGGTACAAATCTTGAGATAAAGACAGTTGAGGAAGTTGCGTTTCTTAATGAACGATGCAATGAGCTTGGGATGGATACGATTTCTCTTGGGTGTGTGCTTGGTTTTGCAATTGAAGCATATCAGAAAGGATTAATTGAAAAAAAAGATCTAAATGATATTAATATTGACTGGGGAGATACAGAAGAAATTGCCAGGTTTATTCATGCGATTGCATATCGGAAGGGAAAAGCAGCTGACATTCTTTCAGAAGGCGTGAAATATGCATCAGAGCAATTTGGAAAGAATTCATCTTCTTATGCAATACATGCAAAAGGACTTGAAATTCCAGGTTATGATCCGCGGGGAACCAATGGTATGGGAATTGCTTATGCCACATCTGATAGAGGGGGATGTCATCAAAGAGCATGGGTTGCAAAAGCAGAGCTTTATGATCCTGAACTTGATAGATTTTCATTTGAAAAAAAAGCAAAAATGGTAAAGGAAATTCAAGATGAACGAGCAGCTTTTTTCTCGTTAGTGCTTTGTGATTTCGCTCCAATTTCAGAAGAAGACTGTGTTGAAATGTGGAATCATGCAACAGGCTTTGATCACACTGTTGATAGTTATCTGAAATGTGGTGAAAGGATTTGGAATCTTATCCGATTATTTAATATTAGAGAGGGATTAAAAGAAAACTCCGATATTCTCCCAGAGCGATTTTTTACAGATAGTTTTTCAAAGGGTCCGGCAAAAGACAGAGTTCTTTCAAAAAAGGAATTTCAGCAAAGCATCCAGGAATACTATCAAATTAGAGGCTGGGATCAAAAAGGAATTCCAACAGAAAAGAAACTGAAAACACTTGGTTTAGATTCTTATAAAAAATAATGTTTTCATTAGAGGAAATAGGTGAAAAAATATGCCAAAATTAAGTAAAGGTGCGGGTCAAATTTATGGGGAAGCAGCATTTGAGGTTCTTGCAAAGGCCCAAGGATTAGAGCGAAAAGGGAAAAAAATCCTTCATTTTGAGATTGGTGAGCCAGATATGGAAACACCAGATCATATCAGTAAAGCAGGGATTGATGCAATTAAAAACAAAAAAACACATTATGTCCCATCAATTGGTTTAAGTGATCTGCGTCAGGCTGTTGTTGATGAAATAGAACATACTAGGGGTTATCGACCAGATATGGAACAAATTGTGATAACGCCAGGGTTAAAACCAGGTATTTTTTTTACTATGTTGGCAACAGTTAATCCAGGTGATGAAGTGATTTATCCAGATCCGGGGTACCCAACATATGGCTCTGTTTCATCTTTTATTGGTGCAAAAAAAGTGATGGTGCCTCTGTTGGAGAAAAATGAGTTTCGCATGAATCCAGGTGATGTTTTAAAGAGAGTTACAAAAAAAACAAAGCTTCTTATTTTAAATTCACCACAGAATCCCACGGGCTCTGTTATGACAAAACAGGAAATGGATGAGATAGCAGAAATAGCTGAGGAAAATGATTTCTTTATTGTTTCAGATGAAATATATTCAAAGATGACTTATGATGCGAAGCATTACACTCCAACATTAAGGGATGAAGCAAAAGAGCGTACAGTTCTTCTAGATGGTTTTTCAAAGTATTATGCAATGACTGGTTGGAGACTTGGATATATGGTTACACCTGTGGGCATGGCAAAGCGGCTACAGGATTTTTTAGTGAGTGCGATTTCTTGCACGGCATCTTTCACTCAGTATGCTGGTGTTGAAGCACTAAAAGGGGATCAAGATTTTATTTCTGATATGATGAATCGATTCAGAAAGAAACGTGATTGTATTGTACAGGGTTTAAATTCTATACCTGGTTTTTCGTGTAAAGCACCAAAAGGTGCGTTTTATGCATTTGCAAATATCAAAAAAACAGGGATGAATGCATCTGAATGTGCGGATCATCTTTTAAATAACGCAGGTGTTGCAGCACTTCCAGGAACTGCATTTGGCCCGTATGGTGAAGGCTATATTCGTTTTTCATATGCTACAACTATTGAAAAGATTGATGAAGCAATTGAAAACATTAAAAAATCATTAGAATAAGGCATACGAAAAGATATATAAAAATATAAATTTATGATAAGCTTTATTGATATATTATGGTGGATGAAATGGAAAAGGTTGAAGAAAAAAAATTATTAGAAAAAGCACATAAACCAGGTAAAGACGCAATGAAACTTCATCCATTTTACAAAGGGAAAATTGAGGTTATTCCTAAATGTCGCATAAAAAACTTTGATGATTTTGGAATTTGGTATACTCCAGGTGTAGCAGAACCTTGTAGAGACATTCAAAAAAACCCAATAAAAGTATATGATCATACAAACAAATGGAACACAATAGCAGTAGTAAGTGATGGAACAAGGGTTCTTGGATTGGGAGATATTGGACCTGAGGCGGGACTTCCTGTAATGGAAGGAAAATCTTTACTTTTTAAATATCTCGGTGGAATAGATGCTCATCCAATATGTCTAGACACAAAAAACCCAGAAGAAATCATACAAGCAGTGAAATGGTTAAAACCTAGTTATGGTGGAATTAATTTAGAAGATATTGCAAGTCCAAAATGTTTTGATATACTAGATAGACTCAGAAAAGAAATGGATATACCGGTTTGGCACGATGATCAACAAGGAACTGCAACAATCGTAACAGCAGGGGCAATAAATGCATTAAAACTAGTAGGGAAAAATCTTAACACAGCATTAGTTACTATGATTGGGACAGGCGCTGCTAATATCGCGATTGCCAGGGTTTTAATTGCGGCAGGAATCAAACAACAAAACATCATCATGGTAGATAGTAAGGGAATCTTGAATTCATCACGAAAAGATCTTGAAAAAAACAAAAAGATCAACCATGTAAAATGGGAAATGGCACTAAAATCTAATGCTGAGAACCGAACAGGATCTATTAAAGATGCATTTAAGAATGCAGATATCTGTATTGCAGCAAGTAAACCAGGGCCAGGAACCATTAAAAAAGAATGGATTAAAACCATGTCTGATGATTCCATTGTTTTTGCAACAGCAAACCCCATTCCTGAGATATGGCCTTGGGAGGCAGAAGATGCAGGAGTCAAAATCTTTGCAACCGGAAGATCTGACTTTCCAAATCAAATTAATAACTCGCTAGGATTCCCAGGTATTTTTAGAGGAACTCTTGATGTACGAGCTGAAACAATCACAGATGAAATGTGTATAGCAGCAGCATATGAACTTGCAAAAACAGCAGAAGATGCAGGATTAACAGAAACATCTATTGTTCCAACAATGGATAATTGGGAGGTGTTCCCAAGAGAAGCAGCTGCTGTTGGAATGAAAGCAATAAGTCAAGGAATCGCAAGAGTAAAACCATCCCGTCAAGAACTATATGATAATTCAATGCAGATTATAAAAAAAGCACGTGATCAAACACAGCTTATGATGGAACATGGTTTTATTAAAGATGGAATTTAAGATTGTAAAATGATTTATTTTACAATTTTTATCACTTTATTGTTAATATAATCATAAATATATTTAATAAAATGTTTAATTATGGATATCATTTCTAAAATATCTTTATTCATAACCCTTATTAATAGGAAGTTGATATTGAAAATTTAAAGAAATTCTCTAAAACAAGGGGGTTTTTTGAGGTTAAAAAATGAAAATAATATCAAAAAATGATTTCAATAAATTTATCGATGTATTAATTGAAGATGAAATATATGATATTGAAGGGGTGAAAGCCAAAGGAAACACTTTTGTCTTTGGACCTCTTGACTCATCAGAAGAATTACGTCTTGATTATGATACAACAATTCTTCCACCTAAAAAATATTTTCTTCCACAATATGAAACATTAATGAAAGCAAATATTGATTCACCATTTAAACTTGAAGAAAATGAACAAGAAAAACAAAAGATTATTGTTGGAATTCATCCTTATGATCTAATTGCAATTCAACAAATGGATGCATATTATTTAGATACAGATATTTCACAGGCATATCTTCAAAGAAGAAAAAATTCGATTCTTATTGGTTCAGATGTTCTAAATGTCAGTGAACGAGCATTTTTTGGGAGTATGAATACATCTTTTATCGAAGATGGCTTTGATTTATATATCACAGATTTGGGCAATAGAATAGCAATAGATGTTGGTTCAAAAAAAGGTGAAGAATTGCTTAAAAAAGCATCAAAAGTAAGAGATGCAAATGCTGTTGATAAACAAAAAGTTAAGGCAATTCAAATAGCTGCACAAGGAAAAGCAAAACGTGGCATGAAAATTGATCCAAAACAATGTTACAGTCTATTAGAACAAAACTATGATAGTAAAGTATGGGATTCACAATCTGAAAAATGTCTTGCCTGTGGAACCTGTACTATGGTATGTCCAACATGTTTTTGTTATGATGTAGTTGATGAGATTGATCTAAAAAATCAGGGAAAACGTGTTCGTACTTGGGATGGATGTCTGCTTCGTCAATTTACAGAAGTTGCAGGTGGGGAGATATTCCGAGAAGATATTAAAGAACGATATCGTCATCGTTTTTATAGAAAAGGGAAATATATGCCAGATCGTTTAGGGTTTGTAGCATGTGTTGGTTGTGGAAGATGTTCAACTCAATGTATACCAGATATTGCAGATCCTGTTAAAGTTATCAACCTTGTTTTTGATGAATCTGAATCTATTTTAAATGAGCAGAAAGACCGTCCTGTAACTATGAATGTTAAAGTTTCAGAGGTGGATTCAGATAAAGCAAAATCTTTGCATCATACTAATCCTGCAACAATTAAACGAGTAGAATCGTTAACAAAGACAGAAAAATTATTTGAAATCTCTTTAGATTCGAATGAAAAACTAGGGCATAATCCAGGTCAATTTGTTGAAGTATCTCTCATGGGAATTGGTGAAGCACCGATCTCAATTTCATCACCTCCTGGAAGTCAGACATTTGAGTTGGTTGTTAGAAAAATTGGGGAAGTTACAAATAAGCTTCATGAACTTAAAAAAGGAGATAAAATTGGTATTAGAGGTCCTTTTGGACATGGATTTGATGTTGAGGAATTAAAGGGTCGTGATTTATTATTTATTGCAGGTGGATTGGGACTACCTCCTTTAAGATCTCTTATTAATTTTATCGTTGATAAGAAAAATCGTAAGGATTATGGTGAAGTTTTTATTTTATATGGGTGTAAAGAACCATGTGAATTGTTATTTCAATCTGAGGTTGAATCTTGGGATGATAGGTCTGATATTCATCATCTAAGAACTGTTGATAAATGTCCAGAGGGTGATTGTTGGGATGGACAGGTTGGTCTTATCACAAAACTTATACCTCAATTAAAATTTGATACGAAAAACACGATTTGTACTATTGTTGGACCTCCTGTAATGTATCCATTTTGTATTCAAATCCTAGAAGATTTAGGAGTTCCTGATGATCATATCATTGTGTCTCTTGAAAGAAGAATGAAATGTGGTGTTGGAAAATGTGGTCATTGTCAAATAAATCATCTGTATGTCTGCAAAGATGGTCCTGTTTTCAATTATAAGGATATTAAAGATTTACCGGAGGCATTTGCATGAAACCAAAAGTTGCATTTTTTGATTTTGCCAGTTGTGAAGGTTGTCAACTGCAAATTGCAAATCTAGAAGAACAAATAATTGATGTTTTAGATGTTGTTGATATTGTTGCATTTCGAGAAATAATGACGGATGATTCGGAATCATATGACATTGCATTTGTTGAAGGGTCCATCACTCGACCTATTGATGAAAAACGAATTAAAAAAATACGAAAAAATGCAAAAATCCTTGTTGCTCTTGGAGCGTGTGCACATTTGGGAGGGGTACAAAAATTAGGAAATCAATGGACTTCAAAAGAAAATCTTAAACATGTTTATCCACAAGCATCATCAATGGTCATCTCCGATTCTAATCCATTTTTTGAAAAACCAAAACAAAAAGCATTAGATGAAGTTGTGAAAGTGGATTTTATACTGCCGGGTTGCCCTATTGATAAAGGTGAATTTGTTAAATTGGTTTCAGCTCTACTTCATGGGAAAAAACCGTCAATTCCAGATTACTCAGTCTGTGTGGAATGTAAAAAAGCTGAAAATGAATGTTTATTTACAATTGGAAAATTCTGTATGGGGCCCCTTGCAAGAGCAGGATGTGGAGCAATTTGTCCAACATATGGCAATGAATGTGAAGCATGCAGAGGATATGTCAGTCATCCTCATGAAAATGCACATTTTGCAGTTTTAGAAAAATATGGTTTGGATCCTGATGAAATTTTACATAGAAAAACCATGTTTACATATAGATATCATGAAAAGAAAGATCAAAACAAAAAGGAGGAAGCCAAATGAGCAAGGAAGTATCAATCAATGTAGAACATCTCACAAGAGTTGAGGGCCATGGAAACATTATCATGAATGCAAAAAGTGGCAACATCAAAAAAATTGAATGGCAGGTTTCTGAGGCTCCACGTTTCTTTGAATCCTTTGTAAGAGGAAGACCCTACAATGAATTATCTCATATTACCTCACGAATTTGTGGGATTTGTTCAATAGGACATTCTCTTGCATCATTAAAAGCAACAGAAGCAGCAATGGACATATCCATTTCAGATCAAACAAAACTCCTAAGAAAACTTGCATTACATGGAGAAAATATGCAGAGTCATATTTTACATGTAGGGTATCTAGTTGCACCGGATCTATTTGGTGTGGGAAGCGTGGTTCCTTTGGTTTCTTCGGCAACAGAAATTGTTAAAAAAATTATTTCATTACACCGACTTGCAAATGAATTAAGTGATTTCATTTGTGGTAGAACAATTCATCCAATTTCATTAATACCTGGTGGTTTTTCACATGTTCCATCTGAAAAACAATTTATAGCTATGAAAAAACGTTTAGAGGAAATGATACCGGTTTGTGATGATGTTGCGACAGTAATTTTAGATAATGCAGGAAAATTACCTGATTTTTCAAGAGAAACTGAATATATAGCACTCACATCAAAAGATGAATACGCATTTTATGATGGTAAGGTTGGATCAACTGATACTGACCCAATTGAAGTTTCAGAATATGAATCTATTGTCAATGAGTTTGTTGTCCCTCAATCAACTGCAAAATATTGTAAACATAAGAGAGAATCATATATGGTTGGTGCGATTGCTAGATTTAATTTAAATTCGTCTCAATTAACACCGCTTGCAAAGGAATGGGCGAAACGTTTTTCCTTGAAACCGGTGACATATAATCCTTTTATGAATAATGTTGCCCAAGTTGTAGAATTTGTTCATTCGGTTGAAGATTCAATAAATTTGATTGATAAGGTTATTGAAAATGGTTTGAAAACTGATGAAAAACCTGATATTAAAATAAAGGCTGGTAGAGGAATCAGTGCTATTGAGGTTCCACGAGGAATTCTTTTCCATGATTACACATACAATAAACAAGGTATATGTACCAAGGCAAATTGTGTGATTCCAACAAATCAAAATCATAATAATATTCAGCAGGATATGCAAGCTTTCGCTCCAACTCTTCTAGATAAACCTGAAAAAGAAATTGAGTTAAATCTTGAAATGCTTGTAAGAGCATATGATCCATGTATCTCTTGTAGTACACATTTTTTAGATGTCAAATTTGAAAAATGAAAACACATCTTAACCTTACTTGCATAAAAGATGAATAAAGGTGATCATGGAAAATTCAAATGCAGTTATTGGGATAGGTAATCCATATCGATCTGATGATGGAATTGGAATCTATTTAGTAAATAAGATACGAAAAAAGGAACATAAAGAATTCTCCAAGGTTGATTTCATTGATGGTGGAACTGGTGGAATGAACCTTTTTCACCTTATTTCCATGTATGAAGCAGTTATCCTTGTTGATGCAGTTTTTTTTGAGGGAAAACCTGGTGAATATCTCTTTTTTTCAACTAATGAAATCCATTCTTCAAATAAGATAACTTCAACTGTTTCAACACATGGTTCAGATATTTTTACAGTTATAAAAAGTATTAAAGATATTAAAGAGAACCCGCCGCAGATATATGTTTTTGGTATTCAACCAGCATCTGTTTCTCTTTCAGATAAATTTTCAGAAGAGATATCAGAAAACATTCCTTTATTCATCCAAAAATTAGAAAGTGAAATAAAAAGAATCCTTGTCGTTTAGGTCATTATGTACTATTTTCCAGTTCTTTCAAGTATTACTTTCTTTGGACATTTCTCAATAGCAGCAGATGCAAGAAGACATTTCTCTGGATCAAAGACTGGAAGATCCTTTTTATCATTCCAAGTGACCTCATCGTTCTCAGATGCTTTTACACATAACCTACAATGAATGCAACCAAGTGAGCACCTTTCCCTACTAGGGATATTCTAGATACTGAGGCATTTTAGCAGGAATAATCTCAATTAGGTTCTGAGGGCATTCCTTTGTACAAAGTCCACATCCAATACATTTACCAGGGTCGATTATCGAAATCTTTTTTTCTGGATCAATTGAGATTGCATTTTCTGGACAAACATTTACACAATCGCCAAAACCAATACAACCATAAGGACATTTCTTAAAACCTGCTGAAAGTTGAGCAGCAGCCTTACAAGTATTAATTCCCTTATACTCATAGAGAATTTCAGAATTGCCACTACAATGGACAACAGCAACCTTTTTATCACCGGCTGAAAGATCAACTCCAAGAGCATTACCAAGAGCATTTACTTTTTTATCATCATTCATAAGAACCATACACGGGCTAGTCTTCAATATATCGATATCATTTGCAATCTTACCTGCGTAGGCAAAACAACCTGGGTGACCACAGGCACCACAGTTCATTCCTGGAAGAAATTTTGAAATTTCCTCAGTTTTCTTTAAGAGCCTATCTTCTTCAGGGAGGAATCTGTTTGCCAAAAAAATTGCAATACCACAACCCATACCAACAAGTGTTAGGAAAACAATAATCAGTATTGTATTATCCATTTAAATCATTCCTCCAAAAGCAAGAAATGCAATACCAAGAATCGTTGCAATAAGAAATGCGACAGGCATACCTTTGAAAGCTTCTGGAACATCAGCAAGATCCAACCTCTCTCGAATACCAGACATAATAGCAAGAACTAAGGTAAAACCAACACCAGCACCAAGAGAACTAACAATGGTTTCAGGAAGGTTAAATGCTTGATCAACATTAATAAATGTAACACCAAGAACCGCACAGTTAGTTGTTATCAATGGAAGATAAATGCCAAGAGAATTGTATAGGTCAACATTGGTCCTACGAATTGTGATTTCAAGAATCTGAACAAGAGATGCTATAACTAAAATAAAAATTGCAGTTCTCATATAGATAATGTCAAATGGTACAAGCAATTGATAGAAAAGCAACCAAGAGACAACGGATGCAGCAAGCATAACAAGAATAACCGCAAGGCCCATACTCACAGCACTTGACAGTTTCTTTGAGACGCCAAAGAATGGGCAAAGTCCTAGGAATTTTGCAAGAACAAAGTTGTTCACAAGCGCCATCATGATGAATATTGAAAAAAGATTATCCACTCTCAATCACCCCTATATAACGAAGAGTTGCAAGCAAGCAACCTAACACAAGAAATGCACCCATTGGAAGAATAAAAACTGACATGGGATTATCAAATAAGCCAGGGGCAGAAAAGATATGAGTTCCAAAAACTGTTATCTCACCGGTTCCTAGAAGCTGTCTAAAAAAGGAAATAATGGTAATAGCAAGTCCAAAGCCAATACCCATTCCAAACGCATCAGCAATCGAATCGGCAAGAGTATTTTTGGATGCAAATGCTTCTGCCCTACCAAGTATAATACAGTTAACTACAATAAGTGGAATGAAAATACCAAGAGACTTAGAAAGATCTGGCATAAATGCCTTCATAGAAAGATCGACAATTGTTACAAGAGACGCAATAATTACAATAAATACTGGAATGCGAACACGATCTGGTGTAACACCACGGATAAGTGAAACAATAATATTGGCCGAAATCAAAACAAACATAACAGCAGCAGTCATACCAAAAGCATTATCAATAGACGTACTAACAGCAAGTGTTGGACAAAGACCGAGTAGAAGAACAAATACAGGGTTTTCAGTTAATAATCCATTTTTAAGATTTTTCAATAGATTAATCATGTTTAGGACACCTCCACTGATGAAACCAGTTCAACAAGAGAATCAAATCTAGCTTCAATTGAGGAAACTATACCATTTATAACTCCTTTTGAACTAATAGTTGCACCAGAGATAGCATCAATAGCCCCACCGGTTTTACTAAGCTCAATACCAGAAAATGCAACTCCCATAAACTGATTTTGGAACGATGATTTGGTGATCTTATCTCCAAGACCTGGGGTTTCTGAGTGAGATATTACGGATAATCCTCGAATTATTAGATCATCAGTTGAAATTATATTCGTTGGTTCTAAAGCAACCAAAAGCTCAATAGTTCCACCATAACCCGAACCCGTTGCTTTTACTGCATAACCTGCAATGTCATCATTTGTAAAAACAATATAACAATCATTTGCGTCATTACTTGTAAAATCGGTCATATCTGCAAAATGAACACTTAATTTTTCTTTAAATGCATCAAGTTTTGCAGTCTCTATTTTTTCATAAGTTATACTATTAACATATGCAAGAGCTATAACTGAAACACATACTACTACGGTAAGGAAAAGAATTGGAATGATGTCTACCTTGAAATTGGTTTTTCTCATTTCTTTCCCTCCTTTTTATTAGTATCACTTTGATCAGAGTTATCTGTGACATCTGCTGTTTTTGTTATCTTTTTTAATAGAAACTTTGATTTTTTTTCTGGTGGAATAAAGCCATATGGTTTTGGCTTTATGTGCCGGTCAATAAGTGGTGTGAATGCGTTCATTAAAAGAATTGAAAATGCAACGCCCTCTGGCATAGAACCATAAATACGAATAAGTACCACTAATAAACCTGCACCAAAAGCAAAAATATATTGACCTTTGGCTGTCATCGGGCAAGTTACATAATCAGTAGCCATAAAAAAGGCACCAAGGAAAAGTCCACCTGCAAGAATATGAAAAACTGGATCCTGGCCGGGTATAATCCAAGTTAATAGAAATACAGTTCCAATATAAATTGTGGGAATCCTCCACTTTATTACACCTGTACCAATAAGCAATAAACCTCCGAGTAGAATGAGAAGAGCAGATGTCTCACCAATGCATCCACCAACATTACCAAACAACAACTCGATATACATATCAGAAGTACTACCAGCATAAGAAAAACCTTCGCCTAATGGTGTTGCTGAGGTAATTGAATCAAGAGACATAATAGATGTTACAGGAGCAATCCAACTTGTCATTAAACTTGCAAAACTTACAGTAATAAATGCTCTACCTGCAAGAGCAGGGTTGAAAATATTATAACCAAGACCACCAAAAGCCTCTTTAACTATGGCAATACAAAAAGCAGCACCAATTATTACTGCCCATAATGGAATTCTTGGTGGAAGAACAAGAGCAAATAAAATTCCTGTTACAATAGTACTTCCATCCATCATAAATTCTCTTTTCCTAAGTCGTTTTGCAAGAAATTCTGTTATAATGGCAGTAATGACCGAGACTAAAACAACAAGAATGGTGTAAATTCCAAAAAAATAAACACCACCAATAATTGGAAGAAGAAGAGCAAGACAAACAATATACATGATTTTTTCTGTATTTTTTTTATCATGCATATGTGGGGATGTCGATACTACAAGTCTTTTCTGATCAACTGTTTCTTCAGCCATTAATTATCTCCCCTCTTTTTTAGTTCAGCCTTACCTACTTTTATATATTGAACAAGAGGGATGTTTGCAGGACAACCATAAGCACATGAACCACATTCAACACAGTTATCAATCCAGTAATCCTTCAAATCATCATACATGCTCTTCTTAACATAGGCAACATACATCAAAGGCATCAGATTCATAGGGCAGTTCTCAACACAAGTACCACAACGAATACAATTATTTTCAATCTCTTTAGTATTTTTCTTTATTAGAATTGAATTAGTTCCCTTTGTTGTAGGGGTTTCAAAAGAAGTTTGGGCAATACCCATCATAGGTCCACCAAATATCATAACATCGGCATTTGAAGCAGAACCACCACAATAATCAATAATTTCACTGGCAGGAGTTCCAAAGCGAGATATAACATTCTTTGGTTCTTTTACTGCACCTGAAACCGTCACAACACGTTCAATAAGTGGAATTCCTTCATATATAGCATCATAAATTGCCTTTAAAGTACCTACATTTTGAACAACTACACCAACATCCATTGGAAGGCCACCTATTGGTACCTCTAATCCAAGGATCTTTTTCAAAAGAGTCTTTTCAGCACCCATTGGATATTGAGCGGGTAGTGATTCTACAATTATCTCATTTGAATTGTTTGATTCTGAAACAATTTTTTTCATGTTTTCAATGGCATCAGGCTTATTACTTTCAATACCAATATATGCCTTATTGCAACTAAGGACGTTCATCATTATTTCAAGTCCCTTTAGAATGCCTTCACCATACTCAAGCATCAAACGATGATCAGATGTGATATAAGGTTCACATTCACAGCCGTTAATTATAATCGTATCAATTTTTTTATCGGGAGGGGGCTGAAGTTTTACATGAGTTGGAAATGTTGCACCACCAAGACCAACAATACCAGCATCTTTTATTTGATCTAAAATCTCTTTTTTTGAAAGTTTATCAATTTTAGATGGCTTATTAAGTTTAACCCAATCATCTTTACCATCTGCATCAATTACAATAGCATTACCAACATTTGATGTAACTGAGCTAATCATCTCGATAATTTTAGAAACTTTTCCAGAAACAGTTGAATGAATGGGGGCTGAGACAAAACCACCTGCCTCGGCGATTTTTTGACCTACTTTTACCTCGTCACCCTTTTTTACAATTGCTTTTGATGGAGCACCAATATGTTGACTAAGCGGAAGTATCACTTTTTTTGGAAGAGGGGCTCTCTCAATTTTTTTATTTGCAGTGATTTTATTTCCTGGTGGATGAACTCCATGGCTTTGTTTATTGTTGAACAGTGACATTTTAAAAACCTAATATTATCGGATATATTTAAACCTGAATCTTAAAATCGGTTAAATTAGAAGAATAAAATATATTCTGGGGATCGTTATAACCTAAGACAATTGTCTCTACATTGTGTAATGAATCAACAAGATTTACACCATCAACGGGTCCAAGAACAAAAACTGCGGTAGCTAAGATATCTGCAACAGTGCAATTATTCGCGATTATCGTAGAGCTAGAACACATCGTAACCGAACGCCCGGAAGCCGGATCCATTATATGACCTACCTTGGCACTTTGATTAAAGTATCGTTCATAATTTCCAGAAGTAGCGATAGCCTGCCCTGAAAGACAAAACTCCATAATTGACTCATTAGCATCATCTGGATTTCTAAGGCCAGTAATCCAGTCTGCACCCTCTGGTTTTGTTCCATAAGTTGCAATATCTCCACCGGCATTGATAAGAGCACTATTAATATCCATTTCTTTCAAGATTTCTAATGCTTCATCAACAGCAAAACCTTTAGCAATACCGTCAAGAGTAAGACTCGTTCCATTCTCAAGAAGTATTACATCATCAGAAACAGTTATCTTCTCAGATCCAATATATTTCATCGTAGTGTTAATGTATTTTTCTTGCTTGTAATAGTTAACATTCCAGAAAAAATCAGTATAAACATTCAAAACATTGTCTTCATTTTTTACAATGAAATCTATCCAACCAGATTTAACAGTCCATTGCATAGCATCATTATTATAGCTTACTGTTGGGGTTTCATTTAAAGTATAATTATAACTTGAAAAAATGAGTTTAACATCATCAGTAATAGTCCCTGAATTAAGATTGTTAATAAAGGATTGGCTCATGTTAAAAAGATAATAGGGGCTGGAGCTGCTGGATGGACTCCAAAGATCCAACAATGGGAGAATCGTAATATCAAATGCCCCATTTGTTATTGTATTATACTTAATTGATATTTCAATCATATCAACAAGTTCAGAGGAAGGATTATTCAATATTCCATTTGAATTTAACCGAGAAATCTCGGATGACTCATTGAATCTATTTGCAAGAGAAACAATTTCATCAATCCTGTTGTAAGCAGCTTCAATTGCATCATTTGCCTTAACTTCATCAGAAGAATATAAAATAATCGAAACAAATGTATCCATTTTATCTCTTGTATCTTCATATCTTTCTTCAGTTTCGTCAGATTGTATACAACCGACAATAAATACAATCACTATAAATAAACATAAACTAGTAATATTTACAATTTTTTTCATGACAACACCCTAATATAACTAGTCAATGCATAATAAGCCTCATTCTTAAAACTTATTTTTTTTATGGTTCATATCCTGCATTATTCTCTTCCCATAATCCAATACTTTCTGAGATGATATCTGTTAAAAAATCATATCGTTTTTGAAGTGTGTCATATTTTGATCCAAAAGTACCATAAATACTTGTATAGTAAGGTTTTATTGTTCCGTGATCATAATTTAAGGTTATAATTGTAACCATGGGTAATCCTTCAACGTGATCCTTATCATATATCTTAAATGATTGTTGTTTTTCGTCAGTTGTATGATCTGTGTTAATATAATAGTAATGAACTGTATTTTCTTCAAATGTCAGTTTTTTCTGAAACATATCCTCTTTACCATATTCAACAGAGAATAGTTCTTTAATTGCCGGAAGTATAATGTCACAACCTGAACAGGCGTCTTTGCTATAATGTAAAAACACAATTCCTGATGTAAGATTATTAAGAACAAAATCTGGATGATGGTTACTGTTAGCAGTTTCAAAGATATATTCCAGTTGTGTTACTGGATCAAGCTTTAAACAACTCAGACAAAGAACTTCAACAACACTACTCTTAATATCTTCATATCCATCGGTGTAAACAAACATTCCAGTTAAAAAGATGGAAAAAACAATGATTATGCTTATTGAGATATTTTTGTTCATTATTTTTGCCCCCTTGAATATTCAATAAGATTCTTTGGACAAACCTCTATACATTTTCCACAGAGAATACATTCAGGATCTCTATTAATTTTTACAACATCAATACCCATTGGACAGATGTTTGAACAGGCATTACAATGAAGACATTCTTTCTGAAATGTTTCTTCTGGAACTCTTGTAATATGCATTAGACTTATTTTATTAAATGGTGCAAGAATTGCTCCAACCGGGCAGAAATATCTACACCATCCTCGTTCAATAAGGAAGATGAGGATAAGAAACAGAATAAAAATTACTAATGCGATCCAAAAATAGGAGCTAGGGCCATATTTTCCTGGAAATAATAGTAATGTTGGTATGGTTCCTGTAAGAAAACCTATTGGGCAGATGTCAGTAAAATAAAAACCAATTAATGCAGATGTTACAAATACGAGGCCAATAAGGTTGATGTATTTGATATATCGTAAATATTGTTCTATTGGATGTTTTCCCATTTTTTTAAATAATGGATATTTTTTAAATTTTCTAGCTATTTTACCTGTTGCTCTTTGAAGAAGACCAATAGGGCATGCCCATCCACATATTGCTCGACCAGAAAGTGCTCCAATTAGGCCAAGGATTGCAATGGGAAATAAAAGAAAAGTCCATTTTATACTGTTATCATCTTGTATGAATTTATATACACTTACTTCAAGTGGTCTTAATGGACATGCACTTGTTGCTGAGGGACATGCATTACAATAAAAAAATGGGTAGCAAAACCCTGTTTTAACGCCAAATGGGCGAAGGTTTGCTGATAAAAAAATAAAGAATTGTGCGAGTAAACGTTTGAGCTGAAATTTCATAGCTTATCTTTTTCGTCTATATAAAATCAAAGATATAAACATTATTGATAAAGCAAGTGATACAAATTCAAAACCTGGAGTATTATTATCGTCGTCAGTATTTCCATTATTTGGGGCTGAAATTTCATAGTCTACTTTTGTATCTTTGTTATATTCAGCCCATCCTTGATCCGTTTGGACGATAATAGTATATTGAAGATATGTTGCGTCATCATGGGTTAGTGTTATTGATGAAGTAAATTCATTACCTATCATACCAGTCATTGTAATATTCTCTTGTGAATAGCATATGCCTGTATTACCATTACATTCTTGAAGCTCTACGTATACAGCTGTCACGTTTTCGTCAGTGATTTTTGCTGTAATTTCAATGGTTTCTTCCGGTGATGGTTTTACAGGGATTATATCAACTGTTACATCAGCCATTGAACTTGTTGAGAATACTATGAATCCTATCAATGCAACAGCGAATATTGCAAGTATTTTATTGTTTTTGTGTTTCATTTCTATTACTCTCCATATCTATTTTATTTCACCTAATTTTTTCACTGTATTATAAATTCATCGATTTTTTCTTTTAATAATGTTTCATCGCCCGTCCATCCTTCAGGTAATTCATCAAACATCATTACGCCGACATGTTTGAAAATGACTTCTCCATTTCTATCAAAAAAACATATTGAAGGAATTCCGCTGTCTGGTTTTTGTTTATATTTTTTTGTATCATCTATTTCATTACCGAAAACCCATTCTAGATCATAATCATATTCTTCGAATTGATTTAAAAAATTTTCAATATCTGTATTTGATTCACGGGATTCTACATTTATTGATAATATTTCAAGATCGTCTCTTGAATATGTTTCATATGCTTTTTTCAGTTCAAGCATTTGATATTGGCATGGGCTACACCATGTTGCCCATAGATCCAAAATTACTATTTTTCCTCGGTAATCATTTAGTTCTGCTGTTGTTCCATCAAGAAGGGCAAATTTGAAATTTTCCCCATTATCGTTTTCATTGGTTGATGTTGTACAGCCGGATAGTAATCCTGTGGTAATTAAGATAGTAATGATGAGGCTTGTTGTGAGGATTTGTGATTTTTTCATATTGTTCGCCTTCTTGTTTATTTATTTTAAATATATTGTTCTAATTTAGACTGAAGTTGGGGTTTTGGCAGGGCACCAATAAAAGTGTCCACATGTTTTCCATCTTTGAAAACAAGTAGTGATGGTATACTCATAATTCCATATTGTGTTGAGGTATTTCGGTTTTCATCTACATTTAGTTTTCCAAAAACGATTTTTCCTTGAAGTTCTTTTGCTAATTCATCAACTACTGGGCCAAGCATTCGGCAGGGTCCGCACCATGGTGCCCAACAATCAACGACAACTGTTCCATATTTTCCAATGTTTTCATTAAAATCCGCATCAGTTATTTTTATTGGTGTATTTGGCATGTTTTCCATTTTGTTTCCTCCATTTAGGTATCTTTTTTTCATTTCTTCGAGTTTTTTCTTTTTAATAGTTTCTAGTTCGTCTACCATTAAGTATTGTATGGTTTGACTAGTATATAACGATTGTGCACAATAATAACACAACCATTAAATATGTGGTTTGATATTATATTACTAGATGAAAATACTTAATGATACAAAGAATCTTAAATGTGATGGTGCAGTAAAATGTATTTTTAACCTCAATGAACTTGATATTAAAGTATACAAGGAACTTAAAAAAGAGAAAAATATCCGAGCAGATGAACTTGCAGAAATCCTCAAAAAAGAACGAAGCACTGTTTATCGATCTTTACAGAAATTAACAAAATGTGGTATCTGTATAAAACAAACAAAAAATCTTGAAAAAGGGGGATATTTTCATACATATTCCTGTTCAGGAAAACTCGAAATTAAAAAAGCAGCAGAAGAATGTTTAGAAGAATGGTATAATGTAGTAAAAAAAACTCTTTCTCAATTGAACGAATAAGTTATCAATAATTACCAATTTATTAATAATATATTTATTAATATATTAATTTTAAAGAACATCTAGAACAGATAATACCAGATAATCTTGTTAAAAAAATAGAATAGTTTATATAACTCTATTAATATGTTACGAAGAATTCTTAGGAAGGATGGAATATGAGAATAGATAATCCACAACAATTAGTAGGTAAAGAAGTATATGATTCCAATGGAAACACTGTTGGAACCGTAGATAAATATTGGAAAAGCTGGAATACTGAGTATCCTGGATATTTCTTTGGAATTAGACCAAACGAGAACTCTAGGGATACATGGTTTAGAGGAACGCAAAAACTCTATCCTGTATCTAGTGACTATATCAAAGAATGGTCAGATCAGGTCACATTAAATAAAACAACAGAACAACTTGGAAAATTCTGGAACAGGGCAGTACCAATGGGAAACACAACCTGGCCAACAGATGAACTCATGGACAAACCAATCTATGATAAAAACCATTCCCGTGTTGGAACTTTTTATGGATGGGTAGAAAACGATGGAACATACAAACACTATTGCTGCTTTATTGATCCATATCTTGCAGAAGCATGGAATTTCCCAGCAAACACTATGTTTCCAATGCCAACAAATTATTTCAGTGATGTCAAAGATACAATTACTCTTGACAAAACAATTGATGAACTTCATCAATATTGGCAAAACGAGTGGAATTTCAAATAATAAAAATGGAGATTCAAAACTCCTTTTTTTTCTTTTTTTTACCAAATATAATAATCGGAATTGTTAGAATCATTATGTGTGGAATTAACTGAATTATTAGTAATGGAAACGATTTTTTTTAGTCTTTCACCATGGAGATTTGAAAGAATCTGTTCTAAATTAATATTAAGCGATTCATTCATTGATGAGATTAGTAGAATATATCGAACAAGCCAAAATGCAAGTTTTTGTGCAAACATTTCATTTGTTCTTTTGGAAATATTTTGAAAAATCGCAGTATGCAATAGCTCTTGTGTTGCTTGTTTTATAGAAATATCTGTTGATTCTTCCATTGTTATATCTGCCTCTTTATTAATTTTATAGTTACAAGTTGTTTTCTTTAATATATAATGATATCTATAAAAAGTTGATTTGCGTATGTTTTTATTAAGTTGCTAATTTTTTAAAAGATGAAATATTGTGGAATCATTTTTAGATATAAAATTTAACATTTTTAAAAAAGGTTTTTTTAGAATGCTATATGTGGAATATGGATTGGAGTAGAAAAAAGATTCCTAAACATATTATTTAATATTTTTATAATACAGTTAATTAATATATTTAGAAATATGCATGGGTACGTTACTAAAAAAAACAGATATTCGTATGTATATATAAACATGGTACTATTTGAATATCCTTTTAATTTATGGGATTCATTAATGGATATTGGTCAAGTTCAATTCCACCTTCAATTTCATATGGTGAATCTCCAATGAAATCTTCATTCATATCTATACCACCATAATCATCCCAATAATTTCCCTTACCATTGAAATGCCAAACATTATTATTAGATCCTTTAACATGAGAATCATTATTGAGAATAAATGAATTTTCAAATATTACATTATCAACTGAACTACAACAAAAATAAATTCCATTTGAATTATTAACAAAAGAATTATGATAAATAAGATTACCGCGAGATTTTTTTCCTTGAATTCCATTACCTAAATTATTATAAAAACTATTATTAAACATTTCATTTTCATGCGCATTTGAAAACCAAATTCCATTATAATTATCTTTAAAAGTATTATTATCAATATGATTTCCTCTACATTCTTCTGACAATATGGCCCCTTGACGCATAAATAAAAAAGTATTATTTGAGATATGATTATTATCTGAATTAATTTTTATACCTTGGATATTTGTACCATTACCGCTGTTTTTAATTATTAATCCCTTGATTGAACATGAATCTGCGGAGATTGTTATAATGTCTTTCTGATGTTCAGCTCCCTTATAAGAAATAATTACCTGATTATTGTTCTCTGCCTTGATCATTAATGATTTTTTTACTGAAATTATCTCCTGATATTCTCCTTTAAAAATAAGAATCGTATCTCCCTCAGAAGAAGTGTTTATTGCATCTTGAATTCGTTGAAAACTAGATAATGGTTCAGTTCCAACAGTAATGATTTTTCCAGATTTATCAATTGGTTCTTCAATACAAGCTGTGAAAAGTAATAAAAAAGGAATAATTACTATGATAAATATCTTGATTATCATTTGATGATCCATCTTTAGGATGTATCTACTTATCTATAAAATAATTTTGTAAAGAAATAATGTTCTATCCAATATTACTTCTTGTTCTTTATTCGTAAACGTAACTGCTTTATCTTATCACGTAAAAAAATCGCTCGTTCAAAATCCAATACATCCGATGCGTTTTTCATTTCAACTTCAAGATCTACAATAATCTTAGGGATATCTGATGGAGGAATATGCTTTATGTCTTTTATCTCAATTGTCTTTTCTTGAACAGGTTTGATGATAGTTTGTGGAATAATATTGTGTTTTTTATTAAACGCAATCTGGGTATTACGCCGACGCATTGTTTCATCAAGAGCTTTTTGCATGGAATCTGTGATTCTATCTGCATATAATGTCACCTTTGCAGTTGAATTTCGTGCAGCACGACCAATAATCTGTATTAAACTCCGGTGATCTCGAAGAAAACCTTCTTTGTCTGCATCAAGAATGCCAATAAATCCAATCTCAGGAATGTCCAGTCCTTCTCTGAGAAGGTTTATTCCAACAAGTACATCAAACTCTCCAAGTCTAAGTTGTCGAATAATCTCAGATCTTTCCAGAGTATCAATTTCAGCATGGAGATAACGGGTTTTAATCCCATGATCTGAAAGATAATTAGATAGCTCTTCTGCAAGTCTTTTTGTAATCGTTGTCACTAGAACTCTATTTCTATTTTTTATCGTGTGATTAATCTTCTTAATAAGATCCTGAATTTGACCTTTAATTGGATGTACTTCAACCTCTGGATCCACAAGGCCTGTGGGCCTTATGATTTGTTCAACAACTTGATCTGATATTTCAAGCTCATAATCGCCAGGTGTTGCAGATACAAAAATTACATTATTCATATATTTTGAAAACTCATGAAAAGTAAGCGGTCGATTGTCAAAAGCACTTGGAAGACGAAAACCATATTCAATAAGAGATTTTTTCCGAGAGTAATCACCACGATGCATTCCATGGATTTGGGGGATTGTCCGATGACTTTCATCAATAAACATAAGGAAATCAGGAGGAAAATAATCAAGTAGACAAAATGGTTTATCGCCTGGTTTTCTCCTATCAAAATGTCGTGAATAATTCTCAATTCCCTTACAAAAACCAGTCTCTTCTATCATTTCAATATCATAAAGTGTACGTTGTTTCAACCTATGAGACTCAATCATATCCAAATTTGAAAGGGTTTCTTCAAGTTCTTGTTTAATTGATTCAATTGCATAATCTCTTTTTTCCTCAGGGATAACAAAATGTTTTGCAGGAAAAAGATAGAAATATGAAAATTCATCGATTACATCTCCTGTTACTTTATTAAGTTCTTTGATCTTCTCGATTTCATCGCCGAACAATTCAATTCTGATGATGTTATCAGAATATGCAGGAACAATATCGATAACATCACCTTTTACTCTGAATCTACCTTGTTGCAAAGCAAGATCATTCCGTTCATATTGCATATTAATAAGATGTTCAATAATTTCATTTCGAGATATATGAGCATGTTTATTTATTTCAAATGATAATTTTTTGTAATCTTTTGGATTCCCTGCACTATAAATTGCTGATACAGAAGCAACAACGATTACATCTTTTCTTGATAGAAGCGATGCGGTTGCTGAAAGACGCATCTGCTCAATTTTTGGATTGATATCTGCGTCTTTTTCAATATATAAGTCTCTTGATGGAATATATGATTCAGGCTGATAATAATCATAATATGAAACAAAATATTCTACTCTGTTATTTGGAAAAAAACCTTTGAATTCAGAATAAAGTTGAGATGCAAGAGTTTTATTATGGGCCATTACTAGGGTAGGATGTTGTACTTGTTGAATTGTGTGGGCCATGGTGAATGTGTTGTGTACAAAAATATTTCCATATCCAGCCATAAAATTTTCATTATCCTTAATAGATAAATCATAAACGTGGTCATGTTCATTTTTGATTTTTTGTATTTTAACTATTTTTTTAAAATTAAAGTTCAATAAATTTAACAAAATATAATTGCTTGGATCGTTATTAATTAGCCATTTCGCAAGTTTTAACATTTTTTCTTTAGAAGGATGCCTCTTATTATTTTCAATCATTGAGATATAACTTCGATTACATCCAATTATTTGTGCAATATCTTGTTGATAAAGATTATGCTTTTTTCTAATATTTTTGATAAAATCTGAACTGTTTGGTAACAGGTCAACATTTGTGTTAGAATTTTTCTTGATAGTTTTTGATAGTTTTTCTTTTTTATATGAAATGGTAAAAGAAATAGATTTTTGAAAACGAATTAAATTTTGTTTCCCAGAAATATTAAGTTTGTAATATGTTCTTATTATCTTTTTTGTTGTTATCCTTGATGTTATTTTAAATCGTAAAAGTAAATTTTTTACATCGTTTATTAATTCTTTCGAAGCTGAAAGTAATAAAACCGAGTTAGTTTCAACCCATCCATCTCCATCAAATAACCCTCTAAGTAAAAAAGATAATTGTTCATTAGATAAATCATATATGAAATTTGGAATTTTTTTATCAAATGATATATGCCCAAATCTTTTTAAAAGATTTGAAAGTAGGATAGAGTTATAAGCTATATCATTTTTATTTCTACGATAAAAGTTAATTCCTAAAGAGTTGAATACTTCAATACATATATTTTGTATATGTTTGTTTGAATTTGATATTAAAACATAATCGTTAGTTGTAATTCCCTCTGCAATATATAAACCTAATAAAAATAAAAAGTTATGATCTATCTTTATTAGTGGAGATGTTACATCTTGCTTTTTAGTAATTATTTTAACATATTTATTTACATTTTTTAAATCTAATTTCAAACTTAAGAGATATTTATCAAGTTGAGAAATTGTAATACCTCGATCGTTTGTTTTATTTAAAATTTGATTTATTTTCCATTTTGGTGACCTATGATCTTCTTTTAAGATTTCTAGAATTTTTTTATGATCTTGATCAAAGTTTTGTATAAGGTCTCCAATATAAACTTTGACTTTAGGGTTATATTCTAAGAGATTAACCCAGTTAATTTTTCTTGAGGGTGAAGGGATAAAATTAGATGTTGGTAGATAGTCTCCAAGTTTAAGATCCGTTGTGTTACACAATTCTAATTTACAATTTTTTAATCTGTAACAATTATGATCTTTAGTAACCTTAATATTTGATAAATCATCAAGCACAATTTTATAAATAAATTCTTCTTTGTGTCTGGATATCTGTTTGACTTGTTTTTCTTCAACTTTGTAATTGGTATTGTTAAATGAGAGAATTTTGTATCCAGATATGTTTTGAATTTCACTATTGCCTATTTTTGTTGGGTTTTTAAATTGACTTTCAACAAATTCTCCAATCTCTCTTTTTTCGATCTCTCTATTTTTATTCTTTAAAAGGATTAATTCTGTATATTCTAAACTTTTCCCGCTACCGGTCACTCCAAGAAGTGTTTGATGGGGGAAATTATTTTCAATACCTGAAATAAGTTGTTTTATAGCGTTAGGTTGAGATCCTTTTGGCTTTAAGTCTGTTATCAGCTCAAAATCAGTTATTTAATCATCTCCTTTTTCCGAAGTAATTTATTATATGATATCGCAAAACGATGTGCTTCATCACGTATTTCTTGAATAAAATGAAGGGTTTTATCTTTTTTTTGTAATTGAAGAGGCATTGATTTTCCAGGCAGATATATCTCTTCAAATTTTTTTGCAATACTAATAATGGGAATAACAATACCCAATTCATCAAGCTCATGTATTGCTCGATTCAGCTGTCCTTTCCCACCATCAATAATTATGAGATTTGGAAATAACTGTTTTTCTTTTAGTAGACGTTGATATCTTCGACGGATTACTTCCCCGATTGCAGATACATCATCAATACCATGAACCGTTCTTATCCTAAAACGACGATAATTATTTTTATCTGATTTTCCATTACGAAATTGTACCATTGATCCTACCATGCTAGTTCCAGATAGATGAGATATATCAAAACATTCAATCACCATAGGACTTTCATGAAGCCTTAGTTTCTGTTGTAATGCTGAAAGTTTTTTGGTATTTGCAAAAAAAGCTATCTCAATGTTTTTTTCAACAAGGTCAAGTAACTGTTTTTTCTCACCTTTTATTGGAACATGACATTTAATCTTTCTATTACTAATACTTGAAAGATATATTTGAACTGATTGAGAAACAGGATGAGGAATAATGATTTCTTTTGGAATAGGGTTTTCTGTATAGTATTGAATTATAAACTCTTCAAATGCATCTTTGGATGCATAAAACATGAATTCTTGTTTATTTGCAAGTGTTCCCTTGTAGATGTTAAATATCATTACATATATTGATTCCTTATCAACGGTAAAATTAATGATATCTTCATTGTATTTTTTCTCTCGTTGCATGTTCTGCCGTTCTTTAAGATGATCTAATGCAAAAATCTGATTTTTTTTTATGAGTGCTGCTTCAAATCTTTGTTGATCTGATAATTCTTTCATTTCTTCTTTAAGATTTAGAAGAACTGAGTCGATATGACCTCTAAGTATCTGTTTACATGTTTTGATATTTCTAAGATATTCTTTTTTCGTGATATTGTTTATACATGGTGCATCACAAAGATTAATATGAAAACGAAGACAGGGTTTTTTAGGCATACGTTTACATGTACGCAAATGAAACGTTTTTTGTAAAAACTGGATAATGTATGCTCTTTCTGCTCCTGATACAAAAGGTCCAAAAAAAACACCTTTTCCCTGTTTTTGATGAGAAATTAGAATCCGAGGATATGGTTCATCTGTAATTTGGATATATGAATAACCTTTTGCATCCTTTAATCTTACATTATATTTAGGTTGATGTTTTTTAATAAGTGTATTTTCTAAAACCAATGCTTCTATTTCAGTATCTGTAACAATAAAATCAACGTGATTTATCTGATCAATTAAGGTTGGTGTTTTCCAATCACCTTCTTTCTGATGTTGATAACTAAGTACTCTTTTTTGAAGATCTTTTGCTTTTCCTACATAAAGGATGATGCCTTTTGTATTTTTAAAAAGATAACAACCGGGTCTATGTGGAAGATGATCAACTGTAAACATGTTTAATCCTATCATTTAATTTTTTAATATTGATTTAAGCACCTGGCCGGTGTAACTCTTTTTTTCTTTTGCGACGTGTTCAGGGGTCCCTTGTGCAACAATGTATCCTCCTAAATCTCCCCCTTCAGGTCCAAGATCTATGATATAATCAGCGTTTTTAACAACCTCAAGATTATGTTCAATGACAATTACACTATTTCCTTTATCTACAAGGTTGTTTAATACCTCAATTAATTTTTTTACATCATGAAAATGAAGGCCAGTTGTAGGTTCATCAAGTAAATAGATTGTATTACCGGTACTTCTTTTTGAAAGCTCACGAGTGAGTTTTATACGTTGAGCTTCGCCACCTGAAAGAGTTGTAGATCTTTGCCCTAGTTTAATATAGTCAAGACCAACTTGAGATAAGGTTTGTAGTTTTCTCTTAATAAATGGAATATTTTCAAAATATTTTAGTGCTTCTTCAATACTCATTTCAAGAACATCAGCTATATTTTTTCCTTTATATGTGACATCAAGTGTTTCTTTATTGTAACGTTTTCCGCTGCATTCTTCACATTGAATATAGATATCTGGCAAGAAATTCATCTCAATTTTAATGACCCCATCACCCCTACAGGCTTCACAACGACCTCCTTTCACATTAAAAGAGAATCTACCAGGTTTATATCCTCGTTTTTTTGCTTCCTTTGTTTTTGCAAAAAGTTTACGAATTTCATCAAATATCTTTGTATAAGTTGCAGGGTTGCTACGGGGAGTTTTCCCAATAGGACTCTGATCGATGACAATGATTTTATCAATATGGGTATCAATAGATAATGAATTATACTTTCCATGTGTAATGCGGGATTTATATAGTGTTTGTTTCAATGCTTTATATAAAATATCATAAATGAGTGTTGATTTTCCACTTCCAGAAACGCCCGTGATAAGAGTAAGTAATCCGAGAGGAATATCCACATCGATATCTTTAAGATTATGTTCTGCACAACCTTTTAGATGGATAAAATGATTTGTTGCTCGTCTTTTTGATGGAATGTCAATATGAAGTTTCCCTGAGAGGTATTTTCCTGTTAATGATTGAGGATGTTTTTCAATATCTTTAGGTGTTCCTTTTGCAATTATTTTTCCGCCATGAATACCTGCACCAGGCCCCATATCAATGATATGATCTGCTTGTCTGATTGTTTCTTCATCATGTTCAACAACAATCAATGTATTTCCAATATCTCGCAGATGATGCAAAGTATCGATGAGTTTCTTGTTGTCACGTTGATGAAGCCCTATGGATGGTTCATCTAAAATGTAAATTACTCCCATAAGATTAGATCCTATCTGTGTTGCAAGGCGAATACGTTGAGCTTCTCCGCCTGACAAGGTTCCTGCATTTCGTGAAAGTGTAAGATAGCTTAATCCTACATTATCAAGAAATTTCAATCGTTGATTAATCTCTTTAAGAATCTGCCAAGCAATTTCCTGTTGTTTAGTAGTAAGAATTAATGATTTAAAGAATAAAATACATTGTTTAATGGACATATTTGTGATTTCAAAAATGGATTTATCATCGATTTTTACTGATAGAACTTTTGGTTTCAATCGTTTTCCATTGCAAGTGGGACATGGATAAACACGCATGAATTTTTCCAAATCTCGTCGACGATAATCTGATTCCGTCTGTTTAAATAAACGATCTGATTGGGGGATGAGCCCTTCCCATTGTTTTTCACCCGACCAATTTGTTTTTCCCTGTTTCATAGATAAATTGAAATGAATACGTTCATAGGAACCATACATTAATACATCAAACTGTTTTTCTGAAAGATGGTTTATTTGGGTGAAAATATCAAAACCGAAATGTTTAGCAACAGCTCCAAGATATTGTATCCTCCATCGGTCGTGAATTCCCTTATAAAGTTTTATTGCACCATCAGCAATTGATAAATTTTTATCAGGAATTATAAGGTCGGCGTCAAATTCCATGTTAATACCAAGGCCATGACATGTTTCACAGGCACCAAATGGACTGTTAAACGAAAACATCCGTGGTTGAAGTTCTTCAAATGATAGGCCACAAATAGGACATGCCATTTTTGATGAATACATTTTTGTGTTTTCATCTTTATCAAGAACGATAAGGAGGCCATCTGATTTTTGAAGGGCTTGTTCACAAGCTTCAACTAAACGAGATTTATCTGACGGATTTAACCGATCAATAACAATTTCAATATCATGTTTTTTGTATCTGTCAAGAGTGATTTTTTCATCTGTTCGATATATTGCTTTATCGACGTGTACTCGAAGGTATCCTTCCTTTTGCAGATCTTTGAATAATTGTTCATATGTCCCTTTCTTTTGACGAATGATGGGTGATAAAATAGTGATCATATCTTTGTATTCATCTGCGATTTTTGTAGATATGCTTTCTGATGTTTGCGATTCAATTTTTTTGTTATGAATGGGGCAATAAGGGGTTCCAACTCTTGCAAATAATAATCTAAGATAATCATAGATTTCAGTGATAGTTCCAACGGTGCTTCTAGGGTTTTTGCTGGTTGTTTTCTGTTCAATTGATATTGCAGGGGATAATCCTTCAATACTGTCAACATCTGGTTTGTTCATAAGTCCAAGAAACTGGCGGGCGTATGCTGAAAGTGATTCAACATATCGTCTTTGACCCTCTGCATAGATGGTATCAAACGCAAGTGTAGATTTTCCAGAACCTGATAGGCCAGTTATCACAATAAATTGATCTCTTGGCAGGTGTACAGCTATGTTTTTAAGGTTATGTTCTCTAGCTCCTTTTACGATGATATCCTTCACATTGTTCCCCCATAGAAAACATTTGATGAATAATCTTTTCACTCATAAAATATTAGTATTCAAATCTTTTGTTTTGAATGTTTGATGGTGGTCAGTGAAAGTAATACAAAATATCGACAATATATTATAATAATTAAAGAAAATATTAATATTTGATAAACTATAACATTAAGATATATATCAAAAAAGGGGTAATATGAAAATTCAAGGGGACGCACTAGATGTAACATTTGAACCATTAGCCGGCTTTGGTTTGACAAATTTATTACGAATAACTGCTCATAACCGTTTTAATATATCCACTAGATATATGCCTCGTATATTGTATTCTTTTCTTTTAAGTAGTGTATTAACACCATTTCGATTTCGTGAGACATTGAAATATAAAAAAATAATAGATCAAACAAAGATATCTAAATCCCCTCTTTTTATTATTGGACATTGGAGGAGTGGAACGACATATCTTCATAATTTAATGAGCCTTAATCAAAACTATGGGTATTGCTCAACATTTCATACAACTGCACCTAACGTTTTTTTAGCAAATGAGAAAATCATTAAACCAATCGTTAGTGCAAGTCTTCCAAAGAAACGTCCTCAGGATGATGTGGCATTGGGTGCTGATTTACCGCAAGAAGAAGAATATGGATTGGGTGCATTATTCCCTTATGCATATTATAACGGATGGTGTTTTCCAAAAAATATGAAATTTTATAATAAATTTGTTTGTTTGGATGATATTCCTAATAAAATACTTGAAAATTGGAAGGAAAATTATTTGTATTTCTTGAAAAAAGTGACAATTTATAATAAAGATAAAAGATTGATTTTGAAAAATCCGGCTAATACGGGGAGGATAAAGTTAATTCTTGAACTGTTTCCTGATGCTCAATTTGTTCATATTATTAGAAACCCCTATGAAGTGTATCATTCAATGATTCGATTTATGAAAGTTATTATGTCAAAATATTGCGTTCAAGTACCACCAGATGATCTTGTTGATGTAATGATGGATCTTTATAATCAGATGTATGATAAATATTTTGAGGAACGAGATTTAATCCCATCTGAAAATCTCACTGAGATAAAATACGAGAATGTTATAAATAATCCAGTTGACAATATTAAAAAGATTCATAATGATTTTAATCTATCTGGATATAAAAAACATGAGGATAAATTGAAAAAATATGTCAATTCTCAGAAAAAGACTAAATTAAGTAAATATTCAATGGATGAGAATGTTAAGAAAATGATTTATAAAAAATGGAGAAGAATTTTTGAAGAATTTGAGTACTCTGCTTAAATCTCTTTTTTTTTAATCCATCCCAAAAACATTAGGACTTATCATCCCATTGATTGATATTGGAATTCTCTGAGTTGTATTAGCTATTGTGAAATCTCCCTTTAATTGAATTTCAAACCATATTGTTCTTCCTTTTGATATGTCTGGGAGCAGATTAAGATATGAGATAGTAAAGTTAGAATAAATTGTGGTTTCTGTTTTTGGTGGTAAACTATGAAATAACCTATTATCTTCTGCTATGAGGGTTGAATTTGATGAAAATATTCGATATATTTGAAGTGTAAGATTATATGCACTAAGGGGAATTTCAGTTGGATTATTAATTAAAATTGATGTTTGAAGGTCCACGCCGGTCAGTGTAAAATCATATTTGCTGTTATTGGTTGGGATATTAAGGAGTTGTTTGCAATATTTATAGGTTGTATCTGTATTTCTCCTAAGATATTATCATTTTCATCAGTTAATGTTATTGTTAAATTATCAAGTAAAAAACCAATATCATTTGTATTTTCTATTTCAAGTATTCCATCAATTATTAAACCCTGATTTGAAAGATTATAAGAGTTGATTCTTGTTGATATTTGCGGAAGTATTATTGCATCGATAAATGTAGATGGTTTTGTATTAACGGTTATTGAAATGGGAAGATTTGAAGGGATGAATCCTAAAAGAGTTGATTTTACAGAACCGGTTATTGTATTGTAAAGATTGTTTAAAGGATCTTTGTTTATTTGAAAGCTTGTTATTGTTGTAATATTTTTTGTTTCCCTTGCAAGAAGTGTTGTATCAGGAATAATGATTGTTCCAATATCATTTTGATAATTGGTTCTAGATTTGATTTTAAAATTATGTAGATTGATTGGGAGATTATTGTGGTTAGTAACTATTAGATTACATGAAAGAATAAGGGCGGTATCTGAAATGTCAACTATTTCAAAATCAAGAGATATTTCAGGGGTTTTCATATCTGAAATTGAACTAATTATGGATACGGTTAGGGAAAAGTTAATGATGAAAAGTATTACAATGATTATTGAAATTATTTTAAATTTTTCATAGTGTCTTAACATGTAAGATGTCAGCTCATACTCATAAATTGATATTAATATTATTAATTTATATAATATATATTATTTATGTAGTATTTTTGAAAAATATAGATACCTTT
>NJDG01000044.1 GCA_002254885.1 Thermoplasmatales archaeon ex4572_165 | reverse complement strand
TTCAACTGAAAAAGACTATCCTTTCAAGGTTACAAATGAAAATTATACACTTTTTTTCAAATATAATTAATTTATAGGTAGAAATATGAAAATTAATATAAATATTGAGCTGAAAATCGTGATAAAAATATTATCATCAATAGGGCCTATTTCAAATAGCTCAACAATTGATGCGATTAGTCCAGCTATTGCTCCACCTATTGCAATTCCACAAAGAGAACCAAAACCAAAACCAAGAGGAATACAAACAAATGCCATAAAGACATTTCCAATGGGGTGTTTGCTTCTTTTTTTGAATACCATATTTCGAATAAGTCCTGTAACACCATCTCCAAATGACATGAAAAGAGCTGGGATAATTGCAATCCATTTATACTCATCACCTAGAAATGCCCATAATAAAAAAATTGAAAATCCCCACATTATGCAAAAATTTACATCGTTATAATCTCTTTTATTTTGGAACCAATAGAGTTTACTTCCCTTTTTGTGAGAAATATATGTAACTACTGTAAGTATGATACTTGCTAAAAATGGAACCCAATATGAAGAAAAAAAAGGCATGAAAAGAGCAGTTATTCCACCTGCAAATATATGGACAAATTTGCGATTATAGTAAATTGCAGTTTCATTTTCAACCCCCTTACGCCTATTATATTCATATAAAAATTTCAATGAATAAAAAGTAGAGGCAACATAAATCGATAGAATAATGGCTAGGAGGATATCAAAGACCATATGATTTCAGACAATACACTCTTTCTATTTAATCTTTTAAATATGTTTATATTTTATTGTAAAACTGTTCATGTATAATTGAAGATAATGGTTTTTTGGGAACATGTAAGATTTCTTTTTTATCTCTCCAATATTTGACCTCATTAATGTTTTCTTCCCTCTGTACTGTTTCATTTCTTTTCCCAAGTGCAATAAGGGCTTTTAATTCAATAAAATCAGGTATTTTTAAAATATGTTTTAGTTCTTTTTTATTTATTTTACAGAGAATACATGAATCAAGTTCTAATGATTTTGCACTAAGTACGATATATGCCATTGCTATTCCCACATCAAGATCTACATAAGAATTCTTAGGTTGAGTATTAATTATTGCAACATATGCAGTTGGTCTTTCATGTTTCTCGGGTTTCCATATGGGTTTAATGTATCCAGCCCATCCAATATTAGGAAAAATAGAAGCACACTGTTCTTGTTTATTAATGATTATATATTCAAGTGGTTGAAGATTTGCAGCAGATGGTGCTATACGGGCTGCATCAATGATTGTCTGAAGATTTTTATCCTCTATTTGATCCTGAACGAAACGACGGATACTATTTCTTTTATTAATACACTCAAGGACTTCCATTTAAGTAATACAATTACTATGTTTTTTTAATTGTTTTCATTTATTTTTGTTATAAATTATCCATTATACTTATTAGCTATGGTTAAATTACAGTATTATATGGCAAGTGTCAAACGACAAGTTGGTTGTTGTGGAGGTGCACGAGTTGGTAAATCTATTGTGCGAAATGCTTCTAAGACAATTGAGAAACAAATGATTGAACATGCTGATAAATTATACGAAAATCCTTTTCTTGTCCTTCCAAAATTTCAGGATGATATCAGTAAGAAAGGTTTTAAGAAAACTTCAAAACAAATTGAAAAATTAGAAAAAATTAAGGACGATACTGATAAACTTGAGAAAATATCTAATAAAAGGTCCTTAGCAGCAGCAATTGCAGGGACCTTACTTATCCATCATGCTCAAAAAGCACCATTCTTAGCAGCAGCACCAATAACTTCTGGCACAGTCCTTTTTGCTCAACGTGGAAATGCATTACGTGAACATCTGATCGCAGTTCAACATCACGATGATCCATTTTTCAGATTATTAGGCATTAGAGATATTGTTTTAAAAAATGATCTTTATGTATATTCATGGGATGAATCTTTTGTATGTATGGGTAAAAAAGCGGCCCCACCATCTGATTTTATTGAGTTTGTAATGAAAAAACATGAATTATCTTTCTCAAATAATATTGCTATCTGTCCACATTTATCATCTGAAAAAATCCAAAATAAAAAAATCTACAATCATCCATATCTTTTCATACATTGGAAATCAGCAGATATTCTAATTGGTATATGTAAGCAATGTGCCTCAAAAAAGACAAATTTTCTCTTTGAAACAACAAAATATCTGATAGAACCAGATATTCAAACAGATTTCTCTATTGAAATAATTGGACATGTCTTGAAGGGCGAAGATAATGATTGTGAAAATGAAACCTTGTTTATAAATGAGTATTTTTCGGGAAGACTTTCAGATAAAGAACTTATCGAAAAAAACATGAATCAACGTTTAAAAAAATTAAAGAATTCTTCTGAAATAAACTATGTTTTAAATAAAAAATCTTATGCTCAACCTGAAGAGTTTATCAATGCACTTCATCCAAATGAACATGAAAAGAATGCCTTACTTTTTCTACTTGATCATCATCAAGAATCATTAGTGGTCTCTGATGTCACACCAAATTCAGTTATTGAAATGCTATGGAAAGAAAATGGTATTCAGTTTCTAGAAGAGATTGTTCAAGATAAAGATAAAGCAGAAGATCTATACACACTTTCTGAATCTCCCTCTCAGATAATTAAAATTGCTTATGATATAAAGAACCGTAAACAGATTCTAAAAGATCTTCCAGTTTATGAAAATTTACCACCTCTTGCAAATTTTGCAGATCATCTTGCTCGTATTTATCGTATTGAAGGAAAAGATAAAGTTATCATTGAAGCGAAAAAACATCCTGATGGTACAAGGGGAAAAGCAATCTCTTATGGTTTTTTACTTGCAATTAATAAAGCAAAGGATTTTAGATGGAAATATAAAAAAGAAGAAATTGAATCCGGTGAATTTCTTAAACCATATATTGAAAAACTTCTTAGCTGTACAACTGACTCATATGATGAGGCATTGCAGGATCTTCTTACATTTAGTGGCGCATCTATTGATATATCTAAATATAAAATATAGATGAAATATATTCATCTTTTAAATTTCTTTAAGAGGAAAATATAATTTTTTTTACCATTAGATATTTAAATACTTCCTGATTCCATCTTTTGTGAACACCCATGATTAGAGCATCGAATCGATCAAAAAATGTTTCTTACGCAATTCGTGATGTGATTATTCCTGCAAAAAAACTTGAAAAGCAAGGTAAAAAAATCCTACATTTAAATATTGGTGATCCGATTAAATATGATTTTGATACGCCTCAACATATGAAAGATGCATTATATGAAGCCGCACAACAAGGATTCAATGGTTATGCACCTTCAGAAGGATACCCTGAACTTATAGATGCGATTATTGATCGTGAGAAAAATCGTAATAATGTCAATTATTCAACTGATAATATATGTGTAACAACTGGTGTTACAGAATCATTACAAATTCTTTTAGAAACAAATCTTAACCCAAATGAAGAATTAATTATCCCTGGTCCAACGTATCCTCAATATAATCTAATCACCAGAGTAAACAATGCATTGCCTGTTTATTATCAATGCATTGAAGAAGAAGGGTGGGCACCAGATATCGATCAAATAAGAAAACGTATGACCAATAGAACAAAAGCAATTGTGATAATTAATCCAAATAATCCTACTGGTGCCGTCTATTCTGAAAAGATCCTTAAAGAATTTATTGATATCGCAGGAGAATATAATATACCAGTTGTTTCCGATGAGATATATGATGATTTAACATTTTCAAATAAACAAACAGCCACTGCATCTATTGCAAAAGATGTTCCAGTAATAACCTTTAATGGCTTTTCAAAGGTTTATCTAGTTCCGGGTTGGAGGATGGGTTATGTTATGTTTCATCATAATGGTGAACTTGATGAAATTCAGGATGCATTCATGCGTATCGCACGTTCCAGACTTTCAGCCAATTCAGTATGCCAAAAAGCATGTATAGCAGCATTAAAAGGCCCTCAAGATCATATTAAACAAATGAATGATAAATTAATACAACGCAGAGATTTTGCATTTAAACGTTTAAATGAAATTCCTGGTATTTCAACACAGAAACCAGAAGGTGCTTTCTATATCTTCCCAAAAATTGATGCAATGGACCAAGGCATATGGAAAAATGATAAAGAATTTGTTCTTGACCTTTTACATGATCAACAAGTTCTTGTTGTTCATGGATCAGGTTTTTGTCAAACATATGGAAAAAATCATTTTAGAGCAGTTTTCTTACCAACAATGGAAACCTTAGAAGAAGCATTCAATAAGATGGAAATATTTATGAAAAAACGTTTAGTACAATAGAAACATAATACTGTTTACATACAATAAATATAAAAAAATAGATATTAATTAAATTCAGATATTTTCCATAATGTTTACCATTTATCCCAATGTATGATTTCCTGTAAAGATTTCCTTTTTGTACTACGAATTAACTTTTTACGGGTTTTTAATCCAATTGATTCTTTTTCTTTTGAATGTCCAACAGGAGTCATTGCAACTATTTTTATTCTTGGTGGAATTTCAAGGATTTCCTTTATTTTTTTCTCATCAAAGCCACCAATCCAACAGGTTCCAAGATCTCTATTTGTAGCCGCTAATATAAGGTGTTCAAATGCAATAGCAACATCTACGATATAATAACCAATTTCATTATTATATCCACTTTGTTTTGGATCTGCACAAGCAACAATAATGACTGGTGCTTGTTTCAACCAGCGATTAATAATATTTGTTTTTGCTATTTCTTTAATTATATTTTGTTTTTTTATTACGATGAATCTCCAACATTGCTTATTCATCCATGATGGTGCCTTCTGAGCACATTCAAGAATATATAATATATCTTCATCTGAAACAATTTTTTGTAAAAAAGAACGTGTGCTCACTCGATTATTGATAACATCTGAGAATTCCATCAACCATCCAACCTACTAAATATATTTATTGATTATACACCATTATAATTAAAAAATTAAAATGACATTAGCAAAGATTTACTATTGTTGTTTAAGTTTATTGATCTTTTCAAATATGACTTGATCGACTGTTTGATGTATTTCATCAATATTCATTGGATGTGAGATCACAGATTCAATATCCTGATTTTCAGAAATATCTAGAACCGGCGATTTTGAGTTATATAAACGTGATTCTGTATCAAATGATCTTATTTCAGATTCTGATTCTAATGCATTTTGAACTGTTGAAACATGGGCAATTCTTTCTTGGATACTAGTTTGTGCAATTGGTTTAATTTGAACTTTTCCATCAACCATTTGTTTCTGTAATTGTTCAAATGCATGTGTTTGTTTAATGGATTCCATTTGTGTTTTTGTTAGTTGTTTACTAAGATCGGTTATTATCTGATTTCTGGAAATTATATCATCATTAAAACTCTTTATTTCCTGTTGTAATCTCATTATTTGATCATTTTTTTCCGAAACGTCAAGATTTCTAAGTGCAACAATTGCATCTTTTCTTTCCACTTTATCATTGAATTGATCAATCATATGGGCTTGTTCAATGAATTGAGTTTGCCTATCTGTTAATTGACGTGACAATTGACATATAATTTCATTACGAGTTTCAACATCATTATTAAGAATTTCAACTTCATTTTTTAAAAATTTTAAAGTGTTTTCATTTTCATCAAGGATTTCCTGTATAATTGGTTCAGAAGTTAAGTTGATCTTTTTTTCCTTAGTTAACCACCCTATTGCCTGATGTATTTCGATAGCATTTAATTCTGTTATTTTATGTAATGTTGAAACAGAATATGGAACTTCTTTTAGGATTTTAAATACAATTTCTGCATTTAATCCAATTGTTTTATCCATATTTGTTTGTCCCAAAGAAAAAAATTCACCATTTCTATGTATTTTATTTTCCTTTGATAACCATCCAATAGCTGCATCAACCTCTGGAGCTTTCAACTCAGTTTCATTAATAAGTTGATATCTTGTTGCTCTTTTTTTTGAATCTAAAACCCGCCAAACTTTCCCAGCATTGGGTCCAATTGAATCTTCATCCATTTGGTACATCCTCACACAATGATTAGAAAAGAAAAAGTAGCACTTATACTTTTCCATTAAAATAAATGAAAATTCCTATTGCGCCCAACAAGGGTTGTAATCCTTTAATAACAGTTATACACGTTCCAATGCCTGTTCTCCTTCCTTTGTAAACCTCATCTATCAAAAAATATCTATTGCGCCCAACAAGGGTTGTAATCCTTTAATAACAGTTATACACGTTCCAATGCCTGTTCTCCTTCCTTTGTAAACCTCATCCCCAATGATAAGTTCCTAAAAACACGTTTGTACAAATATACACATCTATGAGATCTGATTAATAATCCTCCTCTTCCCTGTTGAATGATTCCGTTCATATTTTTATCTTCATGAGATATCCAAATATGCCCTGGGTTTTCTTTTCCTTCCTGTGTTTCAGTTCGAATGCACTCTCTGTTGTGCATATCATAGGCACAACATAGTTAAATGCCTGTCCATATCTAAAGACAAGTTGAAAAAATGGGCACAATCAATCTAAATACAACTCTCAATGGGCATAATAGGAAAATTCAAACTATTAAGATTCTCTAACACTT
>NJDG01000043.1 GCA_002254885.1 Thermoplasmatales archaeon ex4572_165 | reverse complement strand
ACAAGTGTTTCTATTGAACCTGCTAGTTCTGTTGTGGGGCTTTATGAGTCTTTTACCATAGGGGTTTATTGCAATCCTTGTATACCCATGAAATCATTTGAATGCAGTATTATTTTTGACCCTTCTCTGTTATCAGTAACAGATGTACGAGAAGGAACGATATTTAATGGTTATGAAACATTTTTTAATGATGGATCCATTGATAATACAAACGGTGAAATTAACCTTATTTATGGATTGATAATGGGTGAAGGCAATGTTACAGACCCTGGTTACTTGATTTGGATTGATTTTCAAGCAGAACAAAACACGGGACAATCAACAATTACATTATCCAATGTTGGAGTAACTAATGAAACAATGTATATTCCTATAACAATATCTCATGGTTTAGTTGAGGTTCAAAATGTGATTCCATCAATTGAGGATGTTACTGCTCAATTTTCAGACCCTCTTGATTCAGACCCATTATTTGGATGGTATCAAATATCTTCAAGGATATCAGATGATAACCTAAATAATGCATATCTAGTGATGACCCATCCGGATAGTTCAGTTTCAAATAACTCTATGACCAAAGGTTCAGGTGATTTATTCTCTCTGAATGCATCCATTGATGGATATGGGACATATTCATATTACATCTATGCAATTGATGACTCAGGCAATAGTGTATCTTCTAACGTATTTTCTTTTGAGATATATCCAAATTGGGATGTAAATATGAATGGAGATGTATCGGTTCTTGATTTTATCCTTATTTCAAATATGTTTGGAGAAACAGGATCTGCTGGTTGGGTTCGTGAGGATGTTGATAATAACGGCCATATTCAGGTTCTTGATATTGTGATTGCTTCAAATCATTATGGTGATTATTAAGTAAAAATTGTAATAGTATAAAATACTACTGTTATTGACATTAACATAACTTATATATACTAATTGTTATTACTAATAACAGTATGGACTTAATTACGCTTAATTCTTGGTGGGATTCTAAAAGTTCTATAAACAATGATAAACATCTAAGAGCATTACAAAAATTCAAATACATTTATCATCCAACTCTTTTAGAAATAAATTTTTTAAACAACAGTGTTTACACAATAAGAGGCCCACGACAGATAGGGAAAACAACATTTCTTAAATTATTTATAAAAGAAAAACTTAAATCAACTCCTAAAGAGAATATATTTTACTGGTCCTGTGACAATCTCTCATCAAAAAACGATCTAATAACACTCATCCAAGAATATATGGATTTCTGCAAAGTAAAAAATGCAAAACCTGAATATATTCTTCTTGATGAGATAACAGAAATACCAGAATGGCAAAAAGCAATTAAATTTGTCATCGACAATAATATTACACCCGATGCGTGTTTTATATTAACCGGATCCAATGCAATAGATCTAAAAAAAGGAACTGAAAGATTACCTGGTAGAAGAGGAAAACATGGGAAAGATTTTTTCTTTTTACCTTTAACATTTAGAGAATATGTAAAATTAATCGACCATGAATGGTTCCAAAAACACAAAATGGATAATGTGGATACACTAAAATATAATGGCAATGAGCTAAAAATATTTTTTGAAAAGTATTTGCTCACTGGTGGAATTCCCCTGGTGATTAATGAATATGAAATCAATAAAGAAATTCCTAATTATATCTATGATCTTTATTATTCATGGATAATAGGAGACGTACTAAAAGAAGGAAAAACAGAACAAACATTAAAAGAAATTCTAAAAAGTATTCTTCTATGTTATACAACACCAATTAGTTGGGATTCACTTGCAAAAAGATCATCAGTAAAGAGCCATATCACAATCAGTTCTTATATTGAACTTCTCTCAAATCTTTTTGTTGTATTTGCTTGTTATTTCTATAATATTCATGAACAAAAAATAATTTTTAATAAAAATAAAAAAATTTACTTTCTTGACCCATTTATCTTGAAAATATTTTCAAATAAACTTAATATTCCTGTTGAGAAAGAAAAAATTATTGAAGGAATTGTAGGAGCTAAAATCAAACAAAAACACATCCTTGATGATATGTATTTTACTAAAATAAAAAAAGAAACAGATTTTGTAATTCCTCCAAGCACTGGAATTGAAGTAAAATATCAAAACACTATTTCAAAACAAGATTTTACAAATAAACGGTATTTTAATGATTTTATGTTACTATCAAAAGATGTTTTTAATACTGATACCATTCCAATTTATATTTATTTGTTCTTGGAAGAAACATGATTTTTCTTTATCCCTCAGCCACTTTCCAGGATATTGATATTCCTTTAATTTCTTTAAATGCTGTTTAATTATCCTTGCAGATTTAGTATTGATATACGAAAAGAATATTTTGATTTCAGATGTGACAAATATTTCATATGTCATCGAGTTCCACTAAATCATCTTCATTTTTTTGTTCAACTTCATCCATTTTTTTCATTAGTTTCATTCGATTATATGCTAGAAGCATCTTTTTAAGGAGTGTATCATAGGTTTCACCTGCTTTTTTTACTTCTCCAATTTGCTCCAATACATTTTTTGATACTGGGATTCGCTTCGTCATCATCATGACCCATATGTATAATATTTACAATATTTAACATATTACCAACCATTTTCTAAATGAAAAACAATATTAAAAAAACCATTTGTATTTGGATGAAAAAATATTGCATATTTTTATCACTATAATATCAATTTAATTAATATTAAAGAAAGAATGTTTTTTATGAAAGTTTTTAAATATCTTCCAGGATTACACATGATTAATTATAAGTTATAATGTTTGATGTGATGTTCTTATGAAAGATAAACATGTTGTTATTACTGGTGGTGCTGGTTTTATTGGCTCCAATATTGCCCGCAAGCTTTATGCTGAAAACAAGGTAACGATTCTAGATGATCTCTCCACAGGTCACATTGAAAATATTCAATCGATGCTAGATGAAGAAAAAATTGATTTTGTAAAGGGAAGTATTACTGATCTTTCATTAGTTCAAGATGTTTTTTCTGACACAGATATTGTGTTTCATGAAGCTGCAATTCCTTCTGTTCCACGTAGTGTTGATGACCCTATTAGATCCAATAATGCTAATATCAATGGAACATTGAATGTTCTTGTTGCAGCAAGAGATAATAATGTTCAAAAAGTGGTTTATGCATCATCCAGTAGTGTCTATGGTGATTCTCCATCCCTTCCCAAACATGAGGAAATGACACCTAATCCTTTGTCTCCATATGCAGTTAATAAACTTGCAGCAGAATATTACTGTCAGGTGTTTACAGGTGTTTACGGCTTGAAAACAGTTGCTTTACGTTATTTTAATGTATTTGGCCCGTATCAGGATCCAGCGGGTGCTTATGCTGCTGTAATTCCTAAGTTTATTGATTTGATTTCTCAGGGTAAATCCCCCATTATTTATGGCGATGGTTCGCAATCTCGGGATTTCACGTTTATTGATAATGTCGTTCAGGCTAATATTAAGGCTGCTGAAAACCCAGATATTTCTGGTGTTTTTAATGCAGCATGTGGCACAAAGATTACAGTTAATGATCTTGCAAAAGAATTAATGAATATTATCGGAAGGGAGGTTGATATTATATATGAGCCACCTAGAACTGGTGATATATTGCATTCTCTTGCAGATAGTTCAAAAGCAAAAAACTCGTTTGGTTATGAACCAACAGTTTCAATTAATGATGGATTAAAGGAGACAGTTGAATGGTTTCAGAAATAGATGTAAACGATGAAGTTATTGGAATTGTAGGTTTAGGTTATGTAGGATGGCCACTACTTAAAGAATTTGAAAAACATTTAAAAGTGATTGGTTTTGATGTAAATCAACAAAAGGTTGAAGGGCTGAAACATAAGGTTATATCTGCTGAGCTTACCACTGATGCATATAGGTTAAAAGAAGCATCAATTGTAATAATAGCTGTTCCTACCCCTATTTTGACATCTAAACAGCCTGATCTTTCATATGTAATTTCAGCATGTAAGCTTGTTGGCAGTAATCTTAAAAATAATGCAATTGTTGTTTTAGAGTCTACGGTTTATCCAGGTGTCACAGAAGATATTATGGGTCCGGTTCTTGAAAAACAATCAGGGATGATTCTTGGTTCTGATTTCTTTATGGGATATTCACCTGAACGAGTGAATCCTGGAGATAACGAGCATACAATTGATAAAATCACAAAGATTGTATCAGGGATGAATACTGAAACTGCTGATAGACTTGCAGCAGTTTACGGATTGATCACTAAGGTATACAAAGCAGAAAACATAAAAACTGCGGAAGCAGCTAAGGTAATTGAAAACGTGCAACGTGATCTTAATATCGCTCTCACTAATGAGCTGAGCCTTATCTTTCACAAGCTAGGTATTGATACCAATGCAGTTTTGGATGCAGCAGCAACTAAATGGAATTTCAATCGTTTCACACCTGGCCTAGTTGGCGGTCATTGTATCCCTGTGGACCCATATTATCTAGTATATAAGGCCCAGGAGATAGGGTATCACCCTCAGGTAATTCTAGCGGGAAGAGCAGTTAACGACTCAATGCCTAAGCATGTTGCAGATTTAACAATAAAAGCATTCAATAACGCAGGTAAAGTAATGAATGGCTCAAAAGTACTTATTATGGGCCTTACATTTAAGGAAAATGTTGATGACACCCGTGAAACACCCGTGAAACATATTATTAAAGAGCTGAAGGAGTTTAAATGCCAGATTTTTGGCTATGATCCATTGTTAAGCAGAGAAGATATTGAATCTTTTGGAATTACTGCTGTGGATTCATATAATGTTGAATCTGTTGATTGTGTAATAGTTTCTGTTGTTCATGATGAGTTTAAACAGATTTCTTTATCTGATCTAAAAAACAGTATGAAAGAAAGCCCTATTCTTATTGATGTCCGTGGCTTCTTTAAGCATGCAAAAGATCATGGTTTTTCATATCATACATTGTAAGCAATCTAGATTAGTAGCCTTAATTTATTTGAAAACCAACCATTAACAGGTTTTATAAGAAACTACATGTAAATGGGGAACCATATGGAATTATTGTATAATGCTAAGCAAAATTTTCAAGATCGAATTCATTTTATTTGTCAAAATGGGTGAAACGTGTCCCTAATAAAATATGGAGTAAACAACAATCTGATTTTATTAACAATACAATGAAAAATTCCAAAAATAGCAATATAACTGCTGAAAAATATTTAAAAATAAAATCTATTTCTAAAAAAAAGTAACTCTTCTTTTTAAATTAATTTTAAATATTAGATTTTAGTGTTTTAATTTTCAGTTTTAGATTATTGAGTAGAGCTTAGGGAAACTAACAAATTATGTATAGTTTATTAGTTAAGACAGATATTTTTTTTATTGAGTTAATGTTTGCATTGTTAATCTGATTTATATGAAAAAGGAAAATATTTTACTTATATATATCTTATTTCTAAAAAACTATTATTTGTGTTTTTTCAAAATAAATGATTTATATACTCACCTTTGATTTTATATTTAGAAATGATATGGATAGGTGCATAGTAAACAACATGTTTTCTTCATTTGAAAAAAGATTGATGAAAAGAAAAGATATTCAAAAACGATTCCAAGATATTCTAAAAGACGAATATAATAAAAACCTTATTCGTAATCTTCGACATAGTAAAGATAACATTTACGTCATGTTTGATTATTATAGTCAACAACCAAACACTCAGGACTTATGAATATAAAATTCATTATCTGAAAAATAAAAAGAAAATAAGTCCTAAATATTACATACTTGACTTTAATTTTAGATAAAAGATTTTTATGCTTTAAAATTTCTAGTTTATGTCCACTAATAGGAATAGCCAAAGTGGAATAATCATTATTTTATCTTTTCTTTTTAAGTCAAATAAATCTTTTGAAACTACTATACCTCTTATTACATCATTTCGTTTAATTGCTTTTTTCATTGTTTTTAGGTCTTTTTCTCGGATTTTATTTTTATATTTAACTTCAATTGGAATTGTTTCATTATTTTTTTTTAACATCACATCTATTTCTTCATTTCCTAATCTTAAAAAATATTTTGCTTCAAGGTGGTTTACAACAATGTTTTCTACGATTCTTCCCATTGTTTGTTCATCAGGTATTTCCATTCCTTTCATCGCAGTTATTATTCCATGATCGGATAAATAGCTTTTTTTTGCTTTTCTTGTACCTGTTAAATAACTACCTGTATAGTGCGTGGTAAGTTTTATCAAGAAAGCCTCTTGTAAGTAAGAAATGTAATTTGATATTGTTTGTCTAGTTACATTTAATGAATCTGCCAGATTTTGGTATTCGCAGATTCCTCCAGGGTTTGAGG
>NJDG01000001.1 GCA_002254885.1 Thermoplasmatales archaeon ex4572_165 | reverse complement strand
ATATCCTTTTTTTTGGTAAAAACCTTTGAAAAAATAATCTTTTTCGATAATGAACATATCTGATTTTTCTTTTAATGCAGCTATCTTTTTTTTATTTTTATTATGTGGAATCGTTGTAATATGCAAATTTTCAGTATCTGGAAATAATTTTTTTAAAAAGAAGATCTCCTTGATACATGATGTTTATTTGTTCATTTTCAACGCCTGGTCCTTGTATGTGATGATATGGCTGAGAATGAAATGGCATTATCTTCATCATTCGTATGATAAATAATCCCAGTTTGTCAATACTTTTTATGAGGGGGTTTCTGATTGTTTGAGGGAAATGTTGAATGATGTCAGCAGTTATTGAAAGAATTGAAGATAAAAATGAATTAGTTCTCGATTGATACCATGGTTTTCCCTGAAAAAGGGAGGTTTTTAAAGATGAACCATTTCGTTTCATGTTCAATCAATTTTTTTTATATGCAATAAAAAATTAGGTTTTATTATCTTTCTGTTTTAAAATTTTCAGTTATTAACACGAACATTGTTTAGATTTCAAGGGCTGGATTTTGATCATATACTGGAAATGGGATACCTAGATTTAAGATGAGGATACATTTATAATATTTAAAAAGTAATCCTTTACTGATATCAACTGTAAAAATGGTGATTGGCCCATGTAATGACCATATTTGATATGGCTGTTCATATGGTTTATTCCAATAGTTACCATCGATGATATTTAACTTGGTTCGTATTAAACAGATATTGTTTTCTTCAAATATTGAGTCTATGTTGTCATTTTCTTTTCCATTGTTTAGAAAAACATTTTGTTTAATAAATCTTCTTTGATATAAAGTAATGATTCGGGATAATCGTTTTGAGATCGTAAACCATTTTTTATGGTAATATTTGAAATAGTTGTTGAATGACATTGAAGAGTGAGGATTGGTTTTTTATTGTCCTTGTTTGTAATTATTGTTGTGTTCATATCACTGCCATGAATTAAGAGAGTTTTGTTTATTATAATATGTTCAATGTATGTTCCAGGATTGATGATGATTGTGCTAAATTCATCTATTTTATCAATAGCTGATTGAATTGATGAAAAATGAGTAATATTCCAACCTGGTTGATTGAATATATAATCATCATCAACAAAAAATGTTTTAAAATCGTTGTTAATATTTTCTCTTGTTTCAAGAGATGGCGTTTCAGGGTCTCCTAAAAGAACGAGCTCATAAAAACACCATCGATATTGATTTTCAGAAAAAATGCGATTAATAAAAAATTCTTTTGCATTTTGCAGTATTCTAGCAAGGTTCTTTGTTTCATTTTCAAAGAGTTCATAGAATATTCTTTCAAAGAATTCAGACGAATATTTTGTTGCATCGGTTATATTTAAACATCCCACTTCTGTGTTTCCAATGCATGCAGATGCTCCCCCTCTTTGTGTCAATAAGAGTTCTTCTGCCAGACATTCATTTTCACTGAAATCACTTGTTTGACATGAGATAGATATGTGAATTGGATAGAATGAATTATGTAATTCACCTACATCTAACACAGAAAATATTTCTCTTTGAGCTCCATCCCATGATAATTGATACCATGAGAATAGTTCATCATTATATCCATTGCCAACTTGATAAAAAAGAAATTTTTCATTATTGTGAAATGTATTAATCCATTGATCTTTTGTAACTTTTTCGTTTTGTTCATACAATCGTTCAATTTGATAATGTTCAGGTATCCATTTTGCACAATTTTCAACAACGTGGGTTGTATCTGGAATTTTACTTGGTTGTATGTATGATTGATGTAATTGAACTCCTTTTGGTTTTTCTGTTGTTTCATATGATATTACTTTATGAACGAAAATATTCACATCATTTTTGTCATTTACTGGTGCTCTGCCTATGAAAATTTCTGATTTGAAATCAGCTTCTTCTGCAATTGAATCTGCTTTTTCTTCACCAAATCTAAGGTCACAATCATTATTCCATGAACCATTTAATGCTGAAAAATAATGATCTGAAATTATGGCTGATTGAATTGGTTTTATTTTAACTGTATTTGTCCAATTTGACACATAACAATAGAATCTTCTGCTTGGTAGATGTTCATGATCTCCACCTAGTAAGACATATTCAGTTTCCCATATATCATATGCAAATCGGATGAAATTTCTGATTTTTGCTTGTGTATCATTAAACAATGAAAAGTTTTGATATACTTCTAGATCATCTATTATCCAAGGATTGCCATTTGAATTATTTGTTGCATCACCATATGTCCCATTAACCCAAAAATCCTTATTTGAAACGATGTCTTCTATTGTTATTATTTTAGACGTAATGTAATTGGATTTATATTTGATGAGATTTTTAAAATTATGTTCAAATGTTGAAGGGCATATTATGATATATTTGTATATTTCTTGATCCTCGGAATTTTCGCTATTTGAATGGGTTATTGGTAATGAAATTAAAAGACTGATTATAATTAGAATATTAAGGATTCTCATGATTTAGACCACATGTCGTAATGATAAAAAGATAATGTTTTATATCTAATATATAATTTTTCTAATATATAGAATTATAAATGGTTATTATTTTATATTTCTGGCATATATACCATTTTGTGATATATTGGATCATGAGCAAATGCAAAATTCTTTATTTCTTTTGGAAAAACTCTTGTTAGATTGTCCATGATTATTCGTAGATGATTTAGATTTTTTAATAAAAAATCAAGTTCTAGATCATAGTAGCCAATTGCTTTATCAATCATTATTAAATTTGGATTGTTTCTGATGTAATTGATGATTTTTCCTCTTTGGGAATAATCATTTAGTGTAACATTTACCTTAAAGAGGTGATATCCTAGTTTATCATAGTTGATATTAACTCGATATCCTTGTATGACATCAAGTTTTTCTAGTCTTTTCATTCTATTGATGATGGTGTCAATGGATGAATCGGTTTTTTTTGCAATTTGTATTGTCGGAATCCGTGAATTCACGGCTAATAATTCTAATATTTTGAAGTCTAGTTCGTCTGTTTTTACTTCTTTGCCGCCACCTGTTATTTCATATTTGTCTCTATCTGTTTTCTTAAAATCATCTTTCATTAAGAAGCTATGTCTAAAAACTCGGAGTTGACAGTATAGTGAAAATTTTTGTTTTTGAAAATAACTATGATATTTTCTTAAGGTTTTTTCCCAGAATCCATAGAAGTCATGAAGGTCTTTAATCCAGATAAGTACTGCAAGATCATACTCTCCTTCAAAAGATCCAACCCACCAAGTATATTTATTATTTACAAAATATGCAATTATTTCTTCGCGTTTTTCGGGTGTAACATTTTGAAATGATATGTAAAAGCGAAGGCTATTGTATCCAATTTTGAATGTATCTATCATTGTATAATAGTTTGATATGATTCCATTTTTTTCCATTCTTTTTATGCGATAATTTACGACATTTTTGTGAAGCCCGACTTTTTTCCCAATTTTACTATTTGACTGTCGTGAATTAAAATCTAATTCGTATAGAATTTTCCGGTCTTTCACATCTAAAAAATCCATAATCTTGTTCATATTCTACATTATATATAATTATTGCGCAAAATGAACATATATTTTGTAAGATGTTTTAAGTACAAACACCTCATTTATATAATATGACTGAGAAGATAATTCGAGGATATAATAAAATACTCGGTTTTTTTCTTAGATTAGGATATGAAAAAAAGTGGTTCTGGTCGCCCCCTTATCATTATGCCTCCTTGGTATTTTTTTTTTTGACCAGAACCAATGCCCCCTTTTTCAAATTCAACATTATGAGAATATGTATCTAGTGATTAATACAAATAATTATTGGATTAACAATACGAGGTGATTTGATGAATATAAAAAATGTATGTATTGTCGCAGGTATCATGCTATGTTCAATCATGGCAAGTTCTATTGGAGCAGGTAATATACAAGATATCAGCAGTTATTCTTTAATAACCTCAGAAAATCAAATTAATCAGAATGATCTGCTTGATATTTATTCTACATATATGCCAAATGATGTAAATAGTATAAATCAAAATTATAATTGTGATGTAGATTTACCATGGAAATATGAGAATGCAAATCTCCTCGAATGGTGGATCGTCATTGAATATGAGGGTCAGACCTTTGAAAAACTGGTTCCAGTATCCATTACTGATTTTGGTGAAAAATTTTTAAAACATCCTGAATATGGTGAAAGTCTTCGTTTTGATATTGATAGTGATAATGAGGACGATATCGAGGTGATTGCTGGTTTTTATTGGTCTGTTTTAAAAGATGCAGATGGCAATGACGTTGACTCATTAGAAAAACGGATTCGCTTTAGACAACTTGAAACAGGAAGCTATATTGAAGATTCAGATGCATCAATAACTGTTTGGTCGGAACTTCATATCAATTATGGTTTATTTAAGAGTAAAAGCAAAAACAAAAATGGTGATAATCCTGATGTGATTAAATCTTCATGGTTATTTAATGCATTATTAAATAAAATATTAAGCATGGAGAATCAGATAGTTGAAAAACATACATCCAATCAATTTTTCAGTAAAATTTTTAGTTTCATTCAAGAAAATATTTTAGATTCCCAACCAAAAAAACAAATACAACCAATACCAATTGATGAAAACGATTACATATCTGTTGGAATGGGTTACCGTTCAGAAGAAGGTGAGCAGATTCCCAGATACATTGAAAAACGTTTTTCGTTTGGAAGAGATGAGCTGTTCAGCCCAAGCATTTTTCAACATATTATTGACCCAGGTTCTTCAAAGGGACAATCTTCATTTGAATCGCTTTATGGATTTAAATCATATAAAAGCGGATCAACAAATCCATCATATGATATTGAAATTTCAACTGAAATAAAACCTGCGGTTTATATGAAAACAAAACTCGTCCCAATTAATGGTCAAATTTTTTGTTATTTTGATGAAGCCAGTCAGAGATATGACCAAACGGAAATTACTTTCACATCAAATATTTTAAAAGGAATTGGGGAAAATTTGGCACTCAGTATTTTGTTAGATTCAATTGATGATTCTCTTGGAAGATCTGGCCGTTGGATGAGTTTTAATATTGATATGTTAGGGGATCTTGAATTATTGGGTGGAAATATTTGCTACACTGCAAGCCATAGCTTCACTATTGGCATATTATTGAATTCTCCAATGTTTGAAGAAAAAATTGAATTATGTGATATTCCTCAAAGAGTAGATATTGCATGGGACCTTGACTTCATGCTTATTCCATCTCCGATATTATATGCTTATGTTGGTGGATATATTGATATTTCAATGAGTTCTCAAATTGGAAATCTTAATGTTTATTATCCAAAAACAGAGGCGTCCTATGAGGATAAAATATTTATCACTATCCCCCAAGGAATTCCAATGGATACAAGATTTGAAGCAGAGGCAACATTAAACCTTGATCTTACAAATTTACAGAATAATGAAAATTATGTATTTGGAAAAATTAAACATAATTGTAGTGCTAATATTGATGACATCCAGGTTTTCCTTCCTGATGAGAAGATTCCTGTTTTAAGAGTTACTGATATTCCTGCATATTCAGATGTAAATGGAAAATTATATTGGAATAAACTCCAAGGGCATGTATATACATGGCGAGGGTCTTCTGGCCCTCCTGATCCAATTGAGATAAATCTTGATTATAAAGGGTTTCATATTCATGATATTGTAACGATAAGAAATGGCCATATTGATACAAGATTTAAGGTTGATACTAATGGCTATTTTTTCTTTGATACATCTGAGGGGATTATTGGCAATGAACTTGAAGTGTATAATACAGACACAGGCGATTCAATTTCATTGTTAATTGATGAGGTATCTGCAGATAATTTACAGGCAAATTGGGATATTGATACCAGTGGAGATAAATTGAAAATAAATGATATTGGATTTAATGGGATGGTTGACACCCTGAAAGGTCTAATCTTAGATCTTGATTACAAAGGAAAAACCACATCGTTGAATCTTGATTGGATTTTTGGAAAAACCGGATCGTTTCAGATAGCTGTTGATCAAGAGGATGATTTCACAATTGATTTCAGTCAGTTTGCTCTTAACAGTTCTGTTTTTCAGATCGATGGAGGGATAACAATTTCAGATGTAGTTGAAATTGATATGGATTGGCAGTTAAAACAAGGTGAAGAAACTGGATCTGGAAATGTTGATCCTGGTTTTTTTTCAATTAATAAAAATAATGATCAAGCTATGATAAAAGAATTTGATTTTTATCTGACATATCAAGATCAATATGGGGTTAACATAACGTTTGATAATCTTCAATTCTATCTTGATTTTGAATGGTGGAAGGGAGATAGGCTTTTGCCATATATGTGGCTTGATTATGAGGTGAGTGCAGATGATTTTGATGTTGATTTACTCTGGACAAATCTTAATGGGGAGACTCAATGGTATGAAAATGTGGAGGATTGGTAAACATGAAATATAATATAAAAATTAAAACAGTATTAATTACAGTTCTAGTTTTTTTGCTGCTTACTAGCACTGCTATGTCTATGTTTTCAAATGAAAACACTCAGCAATCGTTGTATAATCACAAAGATCAGTTGAATGTATCCAATGATCAAAATTATTATACTTGGGAAGATGAGTTTGATAATGCACAAAAAATTGATGAAAGCTACTCAGAACATTTCATTGTGCATGATGGAATTGTTGAGATGTATGGTACATATCCACAATGGACAAATGCAGATTGGAGTCGTATGAAAGAAATCACCATTCAAAGTGCTTATCAAATGGATGATTGTGTCATTAAGCTTGTAATTGATTATGACAGCGATATGAAATCAGATTATAGTGACCTTAGATTCAAATTCAATGATGATGCTTATTGGCTTTCATATTGGATTGAGGAAATAAACCCTGAACCAAATGATCCTTATGTTATCATATGGGTTCGTATAGCATCATTACCTGATGGAGAAAGTGCGATACATCTTTTCTATGGAAATCCGTCTGCAACCGATCAAAGTGATTATTGGTCCGTATTTGATGAAAATAGTTGGCAGAAATATTATCCACATGATAATCAGGTAACATATCACATGGAAAGTGAAGGAGCATGGGATCCAGATGTTTCATGGGGTGATAATAAGTTTTTTGTTTGTTGGGAAGAGGGAATTCCTATGTATTTACCTCTTGGGATGATTTTTAAACAGCAGATAAGAGCTTGTTTTTATTCAGAAGATGGAGATGTTCTGGGGGAAAGATTAGATCTTACACCTTGGGTTGACGGGGCAACAAACTCATTTAGATGTGAAAATCCTAGTGGTGCTTACGGTCAGGTTGGAGGGGAGAAAATATTTTTTGTATGTTATGAATATTTTAACATCCCTAATGATGTGATCAGCAGAGACATAAAAGGAGTTATTGTTCCAACTGATGCGGATTCAATTTCGGATGTAATCTCTTTTGATATTTGTTTGTCTTCGGGTAATCAAGCAGATCCTGTTGTCGTATTTGATGATGATAACCAACGGTTTTTTGTGATATGGGAAGATGGTCGAGAAGGTACAGAAAATTACAATATTTATGGTAGATTATTTGATATAAATGGAAATCCAATTGGTGGTGAAAAAATCATTTCAAATAGGCCAAATTCACAATGTGAACCATGGGTCTGCTTTGATGATGTCAATAATCATTATATGATTGTATGGGAAGAGGGAATTGATCCCGAACTTGGTCCCTTTGATATTTGGGGTCAACTCTTTACTATAAATGGTGATCCTCTTGGTGATGCACAAAGACTTTCACCTCAGGGAATTGCGGGAACAGACTATAATTTTCCTTGTGTTGCATATTGTGATTTAACGCAACGTTTTTTAATCACTTGGCAGGAGGATGATCTAAGTAATGATGATTGGTATGGACATATTTGGGGTAAAATTCTTGATGAAAATGGTAATTGTATTGTAGATACATTTAAAGTTGCTAATGGCGCATATGAAAGAACAAACGTTGTCCCTCATCTAAGTTCATCCTTTTTTGTTGTCTATAATGGAGGCGGAGATATTTGGGGTAAACTTGTTTCATCAAGCGGTGATGTGAATTCATATGTTTTACAATTATCTGATGGCGAATCTGATCCTGCGGATTGGGCAAATATTGATTCAAGTGGTGAGAAGATATTTGTTGCATGGGAAGACACACGTATCAATTATATCGACCCATATGAGGGATTGAACCTTCCTGATGTCTATTCAAATGCTTGGTCATTTAATACACCAAGTGGTTCTGATATCTCATATATTTTTGGTGATGAAAAAAGCTGTATCTTAGAGGCTTGTATTACATCAGAGCCAATTCAACCTGAAAACCTTGATTCTTGGTATAAGTTTTCAGCAGAAAAAACTGGTGCTGTATCTTTTGATATTGTTGATGTATCTGACCCCTCTATTGTTATCATGAGGGATATTTCATCGGGTAGCAGTATTTCAGGAATTCAAGCATCATCCATACGACTAAAAGCAAGTTTCAGTAGGCTAAATCCATCTAGTTCTCCAACAATGAACAAATGGTCTGTTCAATATGTTGGAGAAGATGAACATCCACCTGTTACAAGAGTTCAAAATATTGATGGTGTAACAGGGTTAAATGAATGGCATATCAGTGAAAGTGTCACTCTTTGGCTTATTGCAGAGGATTATCCAGAGGATACAGGCAGTGGAATTAACGCGATATATTATACGTTAAATGATGGTCAGGTTCAAGAATATAATGAGGCTAGTGGTCTTCAATTGAGCGTTTCCCAGAGTTCAAACTGGATGGGTGAATGGTCAGTTAATTTCTGGTCTGTTGATAAAGCAGGAAACACTGAAAATAAAAACAAAATTGAAAACACCCGTAACATTAAAATTGATGCAGATAGGCCATATATTGAGATTATATCTCCTGCAAATGAGGAAGAGGTTGAGGTTCCATTTTGGGTACGAGTCAATCCTTCAGATAATGTAGGTATTGATCGTGTTGAATTTGATATAGAGCCATTTGGTGAACGACCTGAACTTCCATATGTTGATACTGAACCTCCTTATGAATGGTATTGTAATGTTGAACAGATACGAAACAAGATGATTTCTGAGGGCGATATTGCACAGGTGGGAGTCAATGTGATGCTAAGGGCACAAGCCTATGATGAAAGCGGACAAACTTGGATTCATGAGGTATGGATATATGTGAAAAACTGGCAGAAATCAAAACAAATTGAGCTTGATGATTGCATCCTTATAGGATTTGATAAAACATTTCAAAATGATCAACAACAATTCATTGACACCTCATTGGATTTAATCCAAAAACCCATCTTGAATATGTATGTGGGAACATTCCAATGGAATACTCTTGATGGTACTTGTTATGTTATAAATCCTACACGTTCAATTCAATCAATTAAAGGTGAGCAGTTAGGTGTCGCATCATCATTTAAAGGATGTTTCTTTTTCAATGGAAACATGTTTATTGGCTATGCAAAGCATATCAGTATTCAATCATGATTAATTATGGGAAATAATAAAAAAATCTGGCTAACTCTGTAAAAGGATTCAGTATAATTAATGATTGAGGATTTTTCTTGTAAGCCAGATGTCCTCGCTTAATGAATTATATACTGATGGATTGGATAATTTTGCAGTATGCATTATTATCTTATCTTTAAATTTCCGCGTCATTTTATTTTTAGCGAATCTATGGATCTCTATTTGTTTGAGTGTCCAATAATGCGTCATCCATTCTCGCCCATCATGCAGACGAGATCTTTCTCGCCCTGTTGTTAAAAATCCTTCTGCTTCAAGCATATAAAAGAGCTGTCTTTCAGAAGGTTTTAGAATATTATCAATAATTCTTGTCTCGTATCCAAAGGTATCCATAACAAAAATTGCTATTTTTTTTGCTTTCTGATCTTTTATTTTTAATTTATTTTTAATTGCATTTGTCATAATTTGTAGATTGATAATGTTCAAAAAAAAGCCCCCATTGTTTTACTGCCCACGTATTATTCCCATACATCACTATTAATTTTATATTCCATCATATATAAATATTTTGTAACAAAAATGGATTTTAAACATTGAATGTGTACTTTTGATTTAGATATATCGTTTTCTATTAAAGATATATAAAACAATAAATAATGATGAAATTAGACTGATTAATTCAAATGAAGGGGTTGAATTTTCATCTTTGTTAGAATCAGTTTCATTTGTGTTACCCTGTGAGGGTGTATGTACTATTGATATAATTGTGGTATTTGTTGTTTCAGCATTATCATCATCGGTCACGGTTAATGAAATGATATACTCTCCAACTTCATAATAAACATGTGATATTATTTTTCCGGTCCCTGTTGTGTTATCTCCAAAATCCCATTGATATGTTGTAATGTTTCCATCAGGATCATAACTTAATGATGCATCCAGTAGAACTGATACATTCACTTGTCCTTCACCTGGACTTTGAGGATATGAAATAGGTTTTATGTTATCTGATGTGGCCTCTTGAACTATGATTATAATGCTGTCTTCTTCAGACCATACATCGTTTGTATCTTTCACCTTGAAGATAATTGTATGAGCTCCAATGGATAGGGTTGTATCTGAAAAAGAGGATTGTTGACTTAAATCCCCATCAATTGAAGATGTCCATTGATACTCTTGAACTGTTCCAGATCCATATCCATGAAAGAAAACTTCACTTCCCTGAGTTGATTCAAGAGGGTTAACTGATACAATTGATGCAATTGGGCTTGAGTTACCAGGCGGACCACTTGGTGGCCCATCTGGTGGATCTTGATTTTGAGATGAGATTGAAAGAGATCTTTCATCATATGATGACCATTGGTCATGATTATCTTTAACGCGGTATCTTATAGTGTGAGTGGCACTGGAGAGGCTGGAGGTTGAACAATCTTCTGAAGTCCCAAACACTCCATCAATTGAGGAGCTCCATTCCCACATCAATATGGTTCCATCATCTACCCCATGACCTTGAAATGAAACAGTATTTCCAGCTATTGCAGGATTTGGACTAATTGAATCAATATATGCAACTGGATTATTATAACTTAAGAAATCACCAAGTGGATAAATATCTTGACTATCTGAATCAATCATGTATGGCGAATCACCAATTCCATCTTCATCACTATCATAATCGTTATAATCATCCCAATAATTTCCTTGTTGATTATAATACCAGTAATTGTTTCCTCGATCGTCTCCATGAGATCCGATAGTATCTGAAAAATCATTTAAATAAATATAATTATCAGATGATGTTGAAGATAAATAAATCGCATTAACATTATTGTTTTGAATGTTGTTACCACTGATTTCGTTGCCATCTGAATTATGAAGGTAAATCCCAATATTATTACTTTCAATCGCAGTATTGTCTCTAATAATATTGTTATTTGAGTTCACTAAATATAATCCATTACCGTCGCCATTTCTGATAATATTGCTTGAAATAATACAATCAGATGCAATTCTCAAAAAAAGGGGGGATAAATCCTTTCCGGAATTGTTAATATTTAAATTTGAAATTGTTACATTGTTTGTTGATGAAATTTTGATGGTATAACTACCCACTCCATTAATTATTGTATTGCTAGTTCCCTCTCCGATTAATGTTAAAGATTTATTGATAATAATATTCTCATTGTATGTTCCACTATTTACATGAACAATATCACTTACATTAGCTGCATCGATTGCATCTTGAATTGATGTATAATCTCCTCCACCGCCGATATCAACAATAATGGTTTCAGCAGATGTTATAAAAGCGAAAAAAGAAAGGATGCTTAACAATACACTAAATATTATCAATAGCCTAAATTGACGCGAATGCAACATCATTATCACCATCCAATGTAATATTCTTTACCTGTTTATTTCATATATAGTTATCGTGAAAATCCAAAAGGAAAATTAAAAGCGCCCCGGCCGGAATTTGAATCCGAGTCCCTAGCTCGACAGGCTAGGATGATAGGCCACTACACTACCAGGGCATTTATTTCAAAAGGGTAATTGCGTCCCTTTCTTTAACTTTTTCCCTGGCAATGTCGATATTCCTATTAAAATTATCCCTCTTTTAATTGGGAAATAGGGTGAGATTAGGGGACTTGTTCTCTAATTGGACTAAATCCTTCAATGTTATATTCATCTATTTCATCTTGAATTTCCTCATAATTTCCAAGTTCTCCACCATATTCCATCATTGTTTGATTGAACAGATCCATTATATCAGATAAATTATCCATTAATGGTACTGCGGAGTTGTTTACAAATGTAATGTTTTCTGCAATCATTTTTAGATATATTGTTGCATTATATCGAAGTAATGTTAATTTCGCTCCGGAATTTGTAAGATTTACATACATTGAAAGTAATGTATCGTAACTCTGAAAATTTGTGTATTGTTTTGTTGATTCGAAAAAAGATGAAGCAAGTATAAAATTCTGACTTGATAATTCATATTTTGGAAGGGCTTTTGAACAGTTCTTTTCACAATCTAGTCTATACGCATCCATTTTTGTCTCGTTTCTTTCAGAAAGAGCACTTGTGAAAAATAAGTGTGCAAGATCAAAATGATAATTTCCAAATGCTCTATCTTCCCTTGCTGAATCAAGGAGAACGGAGGATTCAAGAAAACTAGAGGTAAAAAAGATATTGTTTTCTTCAATATTTTCGATTTCTGATACGTGTTCTGAGTTTAATTGCTGAATCTGAGATTGATACACAACATCTGCTAAGAAAAATGTTATAACTACAATTCCGACCATGATAGATAAGCCCATTATTAATAAATTACGAGTGAATTCCCTTGCCATTTTTCCTTCTCACCTTCTTCTTTTTTTTTATTTTTATGATAGTTCTATTATGTGTTCATCCCAGAAAAACATTGGGCATACAATTGGATTCATCGAAGTTTCCCATTTAATGTATGCAAGATTTGATTGTTGTGACCCTGGTATGTATGAAGTGATAAGCTCATCCATACTTAGATCATCCTTTGTATCAACAAGACCTAATCCTTTTACATATAGAGAATAACGTAAATGAAACGCATCCAGGATATCAATGTTTAGAGTATACCAATGATTGTAAAGGTATCCAGTACTTGTTTCCAACTGTAGCCATGAGGCTGATGAAGGACTCCAGTAATAGAGTTTTACAACCCAGTCAACCGGTGGATTAGTCCCTTGCTTGATATATGCAAACATGAGTTTTGCGATGCTTTCATCCTCGCTATTTGTAAAATCCAATACTAATTCAGATGATTCAGTAGCATTTCCACATTTGAAATTAATTTGCCAGGAGGTTAATACTCCTTCAAGATTTGTTAAGTTGTAATACCAATATTGTGGGCTACCTGCGGCTCTTATCTTTGTTTTAAATGATTTAGGTGTATCATCATAATATCCATCGACGACTTCGAAATTGCTTTCTCCTGATTCTGAACTTGTAGAAAACCAGTTTCTATCCATATAGGATTCTGTTGCTGATCCTCCATTTTCATCATCTGAAAATGATTCCGTAACTTGAGCTGGAGTTTCAAATGAGACGACATAAAGATCCGTCGGATCATCATCATTGGTATCGCTATCGTTATCTTGATCAATTCCATCATCACTATATGGATCGTCAGTTAACTCAACAGCATCGTTATTATATGGATAGCTACCATCACTATCCCAATATACAACTCCTTGATTTCGAATAAGAGAACCATTTGGTAAGGAATCATTTACTCGAACCTCAAATGATAGAGAGATACTACTTTCTGAATTAATTGAACCATCCCAAACAATTTTATTTTCATTTGAAAGATATTGAATGGTTCCACTTGATGCAGAAGCTGATCCTCCTACATAAGTAGTATTTAATGGAATGTTATCTTCAAATTCATGACCATCATTATCTCGTTGTAACCAATTTCCAGTATTACTAATTGTAACAGTATATTGGAGAATATCATTAGGTTCGACATCAGCATCATTTAAATCTTGAACCGTTTTTCTTGCAACGATGTTTGCTTTTGAATATCCGGAAAACATAATGTTATCGATGAATGCAGTACTATCTAAAATATTATCTCCGGTATCATGGATGTCAATTGTTACGGTTATTTGTTCAAGGGGCGATACAGGATGTGTTGTACCACCGATTCTAGTTAGACTAGAAGCACCTGCATCTGCTTTTCCACTTCGGTATGTTGTGTCAACCCAATCTACACCGCCAGAAGATCCCTGTGTTGCATAAACATTGTATCCTGTTCCTGCTACTTCGGGTAATAATTCATCAACAAAAACAAAGTAACCACTATTGATATCAAAAATATAACTTGTGACACCATTAGATGGCGAATCAACAGTTATTGTTAGTTTATCATTATATTGTGTTCCGACCCATTCGGGGTATTCTGTACTTAGAAATTGAACATCATAATAGAGATATCGCATTCCATCTGGTACCTGTAAAGTCATTGTTAGTGTAGCTTGATCTCTGGGCATTCCATATTTTCCTCCACTAAACCATGAACCTCGTTCATCTCCAGGATTTCCCTCATTTGTAGTAGCTGGAGTTGCTCCTGCAACCCCTGAACTAAATAAGACAAATGTTGATCCATCCGTTGGAGTCATTGGTCCAAGGGAAGATAATATGATTGATTGACTTGTCCCTGATTCATCTGTATCAAAATATGATGAATCAATTAGCCAGGATTCATTGGCTAAGATTGCAAGTGCAAGGTCTTCACCATTATATGATCCTGCTTTTACATTATCTTGATTTAACATGATTGATCCAATCATTACAATTGCGGTTATGATAATGGCTGCCTGTATTTTACTATTGAATATTTTGTTCATTTATCCACCTCCATATGGATTTATATTTATTTGATTTGAATTTTCAGAAGAAGCATACATGTTTTGATTAACTGGCGTTACTTCACATAGCCAAGATTGACCGGTGATAGTTTCCTCAGAAACAAGTACACTAATATCACTTTCACCAGTATTTCCAATTAAATAATTCTGATAGATCTGCTCCTCAGAGAGTGATCTTTTATAGATTTTCAATTCATCAATGATGCCTGTAAAATTTCCAGCACCACCTGCTGCGACACCAGATATATTTATCGCATCTACACCTGCTTCAACAACAGATCCACCATCAGTATCAGAAACTTCAAAACGGAACCTTACTTGATTTGTTAAAGCAATGAAATCTTCTGCTTGAAACTCATATTCATACCATTGAATAGGATCTGGTGTATCAGGTCCAATAGTGTGGGCCGTATGCCAACTAAATCCATTGTCATTTGATATTGAAACATAGAAATAATCTCTATTGTCATTATCTCCATCATTATTTGTATACCATACAGAGTAGTTGATACTAACACTTTCATATGAACTTAGATCAAATAATGGCGAGATTAAAAAAGTCTCTCCATCGTCCACATCAGAGTTACCATCTACATTATCTGTAAGAAAACAATTGCCCGAACCATCATGATCAGTTGGGGGATCACCACGATCACCACCTCCGATAGGGATACCTCTATCCCATTCACCATCATTTACATTATCATAAACGGTCCAGCCTTTATCGGTTTCAAAATCATCAATGAAAATACTTTGTGTTCCACTTGACGTGTAAATGCCTTTTTCTCTTCCGATAAAACCGCTGATTTGACTTCCTGAACCTAATGCCTCTCCAGGTGTAAAATCAGATGAAGATATATCAAGAATTCCATCAACATATATTGTTGATGCCGCTGTGCTTTGGACATATGTTACAGCGATATGATGCCAATTATTATCTGAAACATCAATTAAACCTATTAGATCAAAAGTATTTCCATTTGCGGTGGAAGACCACCTAATTTTTCCATCTGTGGCTGATAATGAAAAATAATCCGATCGATTAAAACTACAAATGGTTCCATCGGTTTGGTTTGTCTTAATCCATGCCTCAATTGTCATATCCCCAATAGTTGATGATGAAAAACAATAAGGAATAGTTATAAAATCATCCCCGTCAAAAATATATGCACCTGCGATCTTTCCTCGGTTAGTCCACGTTGCTCCTAGATTGGATCCAGTATTGTTATTATTAGAGAAATCTTTAATCGAATTGTTAATATCAAAGCTATATAGTATATTAAAAATTGAAGAGCCATCTACCTTCCAATTATAAACATTACTTGTTGATGAAAATGAAAGATTGATTTTTTCTCCTGTTGATGTTTTATTAAAACAAATAAGGTCCTCATTTGTAGTATCAGTAAGTAGACTTGATATAAGATATGGGGAGTTTGAATCATTTGCAGGTTGTGAATTTATTGTTCTTCCCTGTAAAATCCCTTCAAATATGATTTCTCGATCCTCATCTGTTTTTCTTACTACGATCTTAATTTTATCGTCTGAACTGTTTAATTTGACTGTTGAGTTGATAGGATATGGTTTATCACCGATACTAAAAATCTCCCATTCCAATTCAGGAGTTATTGTTTCAATAAGAGTATTATTTACATATTTAACGTCGATACAGTATGATTTTAATTCCTCTCCACCGATATGTTCTAGAATAATTATGTTGTTTGTATTCACATATCCTTGCAATTTTACATAGGAATCTACATCTGGTTCAGGAAGTGGTAAAACAAATGAATATATTGCGGTAAAAGAAAGAACTGCTATGAATAAAAGTAGCATGCCTCCCACTATTTCTGATACAGCAATGGTATTGGATGTGATTGAATTTTTATGCATCTCTCTATCCTTTTACCTTTTTTTGTATTTTATTTTATAAATACTATTCTTGTCATTTTTACAAAATGAAAAAAGATTGGGGGTATCTAGTAGAAGAGAGTGTGTAATACAATATTATATTATTAATTAAAAAATAAATTGAAATATTATATTTTACCTGCTAGATACTGTAATGTTATCATTTATTACAATTTATTAATTCATCGGAAAATAAAAAAAGGTTGATTTAAAAAATAAATTTAAACGTGAAAAAGGAAACCAATACAAGAATAAATCCAAAACGAACGCCTGAGGATAAACGACCGTCCATCATGAAACCGCCGAGTAGTCCGCCTCCGATACTTTGCACCATAACAAAAGAAAAAAAGGTATATTTCAATAATTCCTGGTCAATATATGCGATTTGCATGTTTCCAATTGATTGACCTGCCATTTGATCCTGTAAATCAAACATTGCCTGAAAGATTGTTTTATTAATAATGAGAATGACTGCAAGGAACACAAAGAAACTAACAAAGATAACAATACTATACATGCTCATCTCTGCTAATCTTTGCATTTCCACGCGTTTTGTCTGATCGATTTCTTTTGCAGCTGCCTCAAAAACAGCAGATGTATTTCCCCCTATTTCAAGGGCTTTATTTATGGTTATTACCATTCGTTTTACTGAGTCTGTTCCAATTCGTTTTGCAAAATTGTTCAATGCTTGTTGAACAGGTATACCCCATGATAATTGTGAAGACATTCTCACAATTTCTTTTGTTAATTTTCCATGATCTCCTTTTGAGGATGCATCGATGGCATCAAAAACGGTCATACCTGATGCGGTTGAACTGCTAATTTCTCTAAGAAAATCTGGGAGTATATATTCTATATCTTTTTTCTTTTTTGTATTAAGATATGTATAAAATCCTGCTGGTCCAATTCCAGATAAAACACCAAACACCATAAGATCAAAACCATTCAAACCTAATTGATCTGTTTGAATGACACCAACTAATGAAAAGAATCCAAATGTGAATAAAAGAATGGTAATTATACTTGATAATGCGATGACAATATAAAATGTGATATTTGATCCGTAGACATTTGAAAACGTATATTTTTTTGTTTTGAAAACATTTTTCATACGCTTTCTCCCATACCTGATTTCATCATGACATAAAATCCAAAATATGCCATTGGCAGAACTAAAAAGGCAAGAATGAACATAAATTCATAACTTATTCCACCACTTGTCATACCCATGATTGAAATAATAATTACAAGAAATAATGGAAATGCAATAACTGTTACGACAAATGATTCAGCCATGATGGCAAGTGATTCAAGGTTTCTTTTTCTTTCAACAAGATCTTCTTCCATGTATCTTTCAACACATCGATCAAAATAAGGTCCAAGTTGACTACCTGACTGAATAACACCTAGGATTCCTTGAAGAAACTCTTTGAATTTATCTGAGGGGGTTATTTTAATTGCATGTTGAAGGGCGGTAATTGTGTCAATTCCCATTAATTCAATCTCAGTTGTAATTTTTTTCGCCTCTTTTTGTACTTCACCATACAACTCAATTGTTGATAGTGTTTCAAATATCTCTGCAGGGTTGATTCCTGCAACTGACATAGTATTGATAAAATTGGTTACATATGGAAGATATCTGTCTATGTTTTTCCCTCTTGTTTTTGCCTTTGATGTTGGAAGTGACAGATAAATAAGACCAATGATCATTGGAACAAGACTAGTAACTATCAAGATAATTAAAGCGGTGATAGGATGAGGTACAAGAATGTAGAATATAAGGGTTGATATAAAAGATACAATAAAACCAAAAATAATATTCATTAATACCATTGAATAGTATTCTTTGTATAGCATGTGAATTTCTGCTTTTTCAAGTAATCGATTTCTACTGGTTTCGCTAATATTTAATTTTTCAAAGAGGTCTGCAAATAATCTTCTACAAAAGCGACTATATGTCGTTGATTTCAGGCGTTCAACTCCTGTTTTGCTTTTAATAGAAGTTCTTCTGGATGTTTTTCATAATCAAAAACAATATCTCCTACAACTCGATAATCTCGTTTATCTGTGTGAATCATCCATTGGAGAATAGTTTTCCGTCTTTCAAGTTCTTCATCTAGCTCTTGTTCGCTCCAATTATTCTGTAAGCGAATATCATTAAGGATTTTACTTCCAGTTCTGATTTCAAACCTGTCATCTGTTTTAGATATCCAGCGGTAAGGTTCCATAAAAATTAGTTGATTTGTTTCTGAGTCCAGTTTAATGATTTCGGTGACACTTGTCATTCTTCGGACAGATTTCTTACCAATTTCAATTGCATTTTGAAAAACAATAATGTCCAAAGAAGTGAGTAAGGCACGGGGAAGATCAATTGGCGGATTTTCTAAACGTTGAATGAGTGTGTGAATGTCACTTGCGTGTACAGTTGAATAAGCGGTGTGACCTGTTGACATTGCCTGAAATAAGCTATATGCTTCTTTACCTCGAACTTCTCCAACCATGATTACTTTTGGACGTTGTCGTAAAGCTGCACGGATAAGATCAAACATGTCAATGTCTTTACCTGTTTTATCGTCTGATGCCTAACCAGAAATATGCAGCCATGTCAAGAGATAGGGATTGATATTTTATTAGATCAATTGGTGTTAAAGGATTTGAACTGAATCGCCTGATTGTGTATGTTGATCCTTTTGTAACCGTTCGTGCAAGTGTTGCCTGCAATCGAGAACCATCAGGTAGCTTTCCATCAACAATTGGTGAAAAAATGGATATTTGTTTTCCACAGATCTGTGAAAGTCTGACTACAAATGAGTTGAGTTCTTCGGGTGATTCGAATTGTACATTTGTTGTAATTTCATCATATTTTTTATGATATAAAAAAATGGGAACATCTGGTCCATCACATGAGATATCTTCAATTCCTTCATCTTTCATAATGACATCAATTCTATGATATCCTACGAATTCTCGGAATAAATGATAATAAATTCTCTTTTTTGATTCTTTTGCAATTCGATTTAATCGTTCTTTTTCTTCAGCATGTTGTTTTTTATCAAAAATCTTTTTTATGCTTTCAATAGGTGAAGTTGATGATTTTTTCTTAGATTTTCCCTTGTTTTTCTTTTTAAATTGGAATATTTCTGAAAAAGATTTTTTATCTGTTTTTTCTTTTTTTTCAACAGGGTAAAATTTAATATCATTATCTTTAACTATTTGATCAAGGATTTCTTGAAGATATTTTTTCTGTTCATCCTCGTCGTCTCCACTGACATTAATGTCGGCCAGCATTTTAAAAAGATGAGCAATTTCTTTTTTAATTTCAAATTCGTAATCCTTTAATTCAGGTTCAATAACTTGGTATAAATATTCACTTGTTTCTTTAAGTTTAATAATTCTTCTTTTTCCAAGTCCGTCCCAGCCAAATCCAGTTTGTTCTTCAATGAGGTCATGAGGTTCATAAAATTTTTTAAGTAATTCTGATCGATTCTCTACTTTTTTTGGTGAAGGTATGGGTTTTTTTATTTTAGATAGATTTGCTTTTGCAAGAAGTCCTGAACCTTGAATTTCATCAAATGAGTCTATATTAATATTGGTTGATTGATCTTCTTCATCATATTGATTTTTTTGTAATTGTGCTTGTTCGAGTAATCCCATCCACTCATCTCTTTTTCTTATTTTCCAATCTGATATTTATTCATAACTTGTTTATATAATTCAAAATCGTTGGTTGATGCAAATTCTGTTATTACTTCTTCGGGTAGTTTTCCAAGTAAATCATCGGTGATTGTTAATAATCTATGAATGTCATTGTTGATGGTTTGGTTATTGTTGTCCATTGCTTGGTATGTCGGATCGTTTTTGTTTAATGGTTTTTCAATAAGATTTTCAAAAGCTGGTGACTTTTGAGGTGTATCACTTTGAATTTTTGTATTATCTTTTTGTTTTTTGTTTTTTGAAAAGAGGTTTAGTGAACTCTTTTTGGATTTTGGTATTTTTTGATTGATCTCTTGTTTTTTTTGTATGCTTGTATTCTTAGGGGTTGTAGGATTTGTTTTAAAGATTCTGCTTTTCTTTTTATTGTTAATGGAATCTAATGTAGATTTATTCTCTGTTGGAAATAGATGTTCTTGATCTTTCTTTTTAATTTTTATATTAGGAAATTTATTTGTTTTTTTATTTTCATTTTTTAATGTAATCTCAAATAAATCTTCTTCGATTTTTGTTTCATTATTATGTTCTGTTGTTGGTCTGGATTGTTGTAATATTTGAACTTGTTCTTCCTTTTTATTTGGTTTGTTGGTTGTTGTTTTGACATTTACATTCTGATTATTCAGCCTATTTTCTTTTGTTTCAATATTTAAATTGTGAGATGATTCTTTTATAATTGAATCTATTTCGTTACTAATTGATCCATAATCGGAATTTTGAACATTGGATTTCTTAGTAATATCTCTTCCCTCTTGAAATGTTACTTTTTTATTTTTTTCCTTATTTCCATTATAAGAATTCATATATATCCACTCCTAGGATAACAATGAAATTTTGAATTATTACATCCCAAATCCATCATATTTGCTGAAAAAAGGTAGTGTATAATAATTTTATAAATATTTCTATAATATTAAGATTGATTTTTTATTAATTATTTAATAATAATTGATGACTATTAATATTAAATTTGTCTTCCAATCAATAGCTTCAACATATTAAGCATCATCTTCTTCTTTCCTACTTTATTGGACAGAATTGAAAGATATAGCTTAACAATATTTTTTGGAGGCACTGTCTCATGATCCTTTTTTGTTAAATAGAGTGCATCATTTGGACATTTTGTTACACATAAACCACATCCAATACAGCGATCCAGGTTAATCATTACTTTATTATCTATTAGGGTAAGAGCATCCATTTGACATCGTTTGATACAGATACCACAACCTATACAAGCCTCAGTTTTAATGTCAACATAGTAGTTTGTTGCAAACAATTCTGCGGGTTTATCAAACTTTTTAGCTGTTGTCAATACTTCACAACAGCAACCGCAACATAAACAGATACAAAACGGTTCATATGTATTACCTGGTTGAAGTACAAGCCCTCGTTCCTCTGCTTGATCAAGAATTTTCAAACATTCATCTTTTGAGATTTTTCTAGATTGGCCTCTTTCTTGATATCCTGTTCCATTGAAAATGAGACAGATTTCGATGTTATCTGTCTGTTTACATGGTTTTCCTATTAGAGCGGAACCTTGTTTGCATACACAATTTGCCACCTGGATAACATGAAATTCAAACATTCCAATTGCTAGCATGCTGTTGCTGTAAAATTTTTTATTATTTTTAATAGTTCGATTGATGGATCCCTTCATATAGAGATTATCTAGCTTTTTTGTTAATTGTTGTTCATCTAGTTCCTCATTATATTTTTTATACATCCGTCTTTTAATTTTTAGAATTGAAGTCTTGGATAAAGTCAAACAAAGAGCAAGCTTAACTTCAAAAGGTGTAAAAAAATGTTTTAATATCTCAAGTTCAACACCTGATTTTGTAGGTGGAAAGCCAATGGGTAATTTATCCAGATGAATCTGAAGATTTCTGTAAATCTGTTGTTCATTTTTCATATAATGTATCACTCAATAAGTTTAGAATTACAATATATGATTATTATTTTTTCCATTAGGTTTATAAAGAATTTTAAAATATCAAATTATTGATGGTTGAGGTAATTTCATTTCTTGATGTAATTAGATTCTTTACTGGTTTTTCAATCTTGTTTTATGCATCTTATACAGATATAAAAACAAGAAGAGCTCCAAATATACTATGGATAATTATGGGGGTTATTGGATGTGTGTTACTTGGTATCCACTTCATGATAGATGGTTTTGGAGATCAAATCATGTATCTAATATTCATTCCGATAATGATTGGTCTTATGTATCTTTTTTTCCAACTACGTCTAATCTTTGGAGGAGCTGATGCAAAAGCAATAATGGCACTTGCGATTTTAACGCCTTTATTTCCTTTTCAAACAGGTTCAACTTTTCCAGTATTTCGGTCAATTATGCCTTTTTCATGGGTAGTTTTTTCAAATTCTATTCTTCTTTTTTTATGCATTCCACTTTCTCTATTAATCTTAAATATCATTAAGAAAAATATTAAATTTCCTCATTGTTTTATAGGATATAAAGTTACAATTAAAAAGGCAAAGGAAACTTTCGTTTGGCCATTAGAAAGAATTATAGATGGAAAATTACGATTCTCTTATGTTCCACATGCATTTGATGCATCTGATCAGTTGACTCTTTTTGAAAAAAAAGGATATAAAGAGATATGGGTCACCCCTAAAATACCATTTATGATACCTCTTCTTGCTGGTTTTGTAACCGCATTTTTTGTAGGTGATATTCTGACAAACATAATGTTTATATTGTTAACATAGTTTTTTTTTAAGAAATTCATTAAAAAAAGTCATATATAAGTTATTTATTCTCAGGCGGTTATAGCATGGCAAAAAGAGATTATTATGAAATACTTGGTATGGAAAAAAATGCAGATAAAAGAGATATTAAGAAATCTTATCGGAAACTTGCATTGAAGTATCATCCTGATAAAAATCCTTCAAAAGAAGCAGAAGAGAAATTTAAAGAAATTTCAGAAGCATATGCCGTATTATCTGATGAAAAGAAACGTCAGATGTATGATCAATATGGTCATGCGGGAATAGATCAACAATACAGTTCAGAAGATATTTTCAGAGGGGCAGATTTCGGAGACATCTTTCGAGGAACGGGCTTTGATATGAACGATATCTTCAGTCAATTCTTTGGGGGCAATAGGGGTTTCTCCAATCAACAAAGACATTATCGTGGTGCAGATCTTCGATATGATATTCAGATAAAATTAGAAGATGCATATCATGGATTGGAGCAAAATATTCGTGTCCCTCGGACTGAGGCATGTGATAGGTGTCATGGAACTGGGGCAAAACCTGGCACTAAACCAAAAACATGTCCTCAATGTAGAGGAAATGGACAAGTGAAACAAACAAGAAGGACAGCTTTTGGCATGTTTACTCAGGTCGCACCATGTAATAAATGTGGGGGATTAGGTGAGGTAATTGAAAAGAAATGTCCTAAATGTAATGGTCGAAAAACTATGAAAGTTACCAGGTCTATTAAACTTAAAATTCCAAAAGGGGTTGATGATGGATCACAACTTCGCTTACATGGGGAAGGTGAATCTGGACCTGGTGGAACAGGGGATTTATATATTGTTGTTCATGTAAAAAAACATAATATTTTCAATCGACATGGTTCAGATCTTCACAAGAAACAAATTATTTCATTTCCTGAAGCGGCTCTTGGTACAAAAAAATCAATTAGCACAATTGGTGATTCTAGGGAGACATTAAAGATTCCAGAGGGAACACAACATGGTGATATTATTAAAATTAAAAGAGCAGGGATGCCGAAACTTAGAGGTTCTGGACTTGGAGATCTTTATGTTGAAATTCAGGTGGAAACACCAACGAAATTAAATAAAAAATCAAAGAAATTATTCATGGAATTACAGAATGAATTAAACTAGACTCATCTTTTACGTTTTTTCTTGTTCTTTTGGTTAATTTTTCGAAAGATAAATTTTTATATTTTAATAGATATAAAGAATAAGTACTATTGAAAAGTTGGTTAGAAATATGAAAAATTATAAATTATATATAATAATGTTTATTGTTTATTTATTGGTCATTTCTTCTTTTGCAAATGGGTTGATAACTACTGATTTAAATAACATGGATGAATCGTTCAATCAAATTGATTTAGAATTTTCATTTAATCTACCAACTATTAAGACTTCTGATGAAACCGGGAATGCTATACAATCAATTACGATTCAAGATCTGCCAAAAATACATAATACTGGCGAACCAATCCTTCCAGTAAAACCTATTAAAATATTACTTCCCTATGGAAGAACTCTTGGAGATATTTCAATTGAAATCATGAAAGATCCAATAATTTATGAAGAGATAAACCCTGAACTTGGCACTTGTTTAGTTCCAATATCTCAAACCTTAAATGAAAAAAATATGATGGAAATACAAAAGACCAATGATGAAGAAGATATAGTACGTTTTGTTACCATTCAAAAATCCAAGGGTTTTTCAATTCTCTTTCTAAACATCCATCCAATTAAATATGATGAGCAACTTAAACAATTAACATATTATCCTCAAATAAAGGTTAATATAGGTACGATTAATGGAGAATATTCAAAAGTAATTCGTTCCAATCCTTCTGATGTTGATAGTATCGTTTCAATGGTTGAAAATCCATCTTGTATTGATACTTATCCTATTGTTAATACAGAACAAGTATCTGCAGGATTCTCATATATAATAATCACAAATGAAGAATTAGCAAATTCGGGACTAGAAGATAATTTTCAAACATTGATAAACTCAAAAATTGATAAAGGGTATACAGCCTCGATTTTTACTGTTGAAGATATTATTTCTAATCCTGCGTATTCTATAAATGGTACATGGGGAGATAATAATCCTTCAAATCCATTTCGGATAGAAATGATGTGGAGGAACAAGATGAAGCTGATTTAATGGCGGAGGTTTATGTTGGAAGGGCATGTGTTGATTCAATTGAGGAAGTAGCTAATTTTGTATCAAAGACGTTGTATTATGAAAACTCTCATCACCCGTATATTTCAAAAATTTTATTTGTTGGAGAATATCTTGGATTTCCAGGGATATCTGCATATGGTGGAAATTATAAGGATGTCATTAAACCACTTATCCCTGAGATGTATAACCTGGTATGTTTGTATGATAGAGATCTTCCTTATGAATGGAATAAATATGACATGATTGAATTAATCAATAATGCAACGCCTCATATCATAAATCATGATGGACATTCATATTATGGCTATAATCTTAAAATGCATAATAGTGATGTTGATTATCTTACAAATACAAATCCATTTTTCCTTTATTCGCATGGTTGTATGGCGGGTGGATTTGATAATCCAAGCGGGTATGATTGCATTGCTGAGAGACTAACTGTTGAAACTCCTTTTGGTGCGTTTGCAGCAATTATGAATTCAAGATATGGTCTTGGAAGTGAAAACAATCTTGATTCACCTTCATTGGATCTTGATGAATCATTTTTCAAAGCATTATATCAAGAGAATATTCGAGAGATAGGTCGAGCAAATCATTATTCAAAAGAAGATAATATCTGGCAGATAAATGAAAATGGGATACGCTGGGTTTTTTATGAAACAAATCTTTTTGGTGACCCTGAAATATCAATTAAAAGCCCAAATCAAGAACCTGTTGAATTAAGCCTAACAATTACCAAACCTGCAGATAATGGGGCCGTCTATTTTAGAGGTTCTTCATTGTTTAGCTTACCGTTTATTAATTATCCAATTGTTCTTGGTAAAATTACGGTTGAAGCAAGTGTTGAATCAGATCCTATTGGAAATGTTTATTCAGTTGAGTTTCTCATTAATAATCAATCTCAACATGTTGATACCAAAAAACCATTTTCATGGAATATTGATACTCCTGTTAAAGGATTTTATACATTATCAGTTATTGCAAATGGATACTATGGCGAATCAGTAAGAGAGGATATGACAGTTTATCTTTGGATTAGATAAAAATAGAAAAAACATTCTATTACTTTATTTCAAAAACATCGTTTTTGGATGATATTTTTTATATTTCTGTAAATACAATCAAATTTATATCTTGTTGGAGGAAATATGATTGATGTGATACCTTTAAGTATGTGAAATACTATCCCTAAAAGCCTGAGTTGTTAGGTGAAATTTAACTTTATTTCATATAGCGGGGTGGGGTAGCCAGGAGATCCCGACGGGCCCATAACCCGTAGATCAGTGGTTCGAATCCACTCCCCGCTACTCAAATTCTTTTTAAATAAATTGTATTGATTTAAATAATAAAAACAGATTCGTTATAGCGTTTTTTATGGTTATTCGAAATTCGAATGGTAGACTCTGGGAGATTGATTTTTTAAGGGGAATTGCAATCATTCTCATGGTCTTTTTTCATTTTTTATATGATCTGAATCATTATTCGGTTACAAATTATCGTTTGTATTCTGGTTATTTTTCATATTTATCTTATGGTACTGCATCAATTTTTGTTTTTCTTGTTGGTGTTTCACTTACGATAAGTTATAATAAATCAAATCAAAAAAACTCCTCATCGGTTCTTTCAATGAAATATGTAAAACGAGGAGCTAAAATTATTGGATTAGGTATGATAATTACGCTTTTCACTCTTTGGTATATCCCTGAGGGTTTTGTCTTATTTGGTATTTTACATTGTATTGGTGTTTCAATTATCTTATCTATTCCATTTTTACGATATCGTCTGTTTAATATTATAACAGGATCAATAATTATTTTTATTGGGGGCTATTTGAATTTATTTAGGTTTGATTTTCCTTGGCTTCTTCCATTTGGTTTTGTTCCAAAACAATTTTTTACAATAGATTATTTCCCTCTTATCCCATGGTTCGGAGTTGTGCTTATAGGGATTGCAATGGGCAATTATATCTATAAGGGTGGTAAAAGAAGATATGGATTGAATGATTATTCGGATCATTTTGGTATAGGGCATATTTGTTATCTTGGTAGGAATTCATTATATGTTTATTTTTTTCATCAACCAATACTAGTTGGTTTGATTTTCCTCTTATTTTTATAACTACGGATAACTTATGTTCTCAGATGGAAGGGTCACACCCTCGCCTTTTTCTATTTGCCCAATCAATTGAACGTCTGCATGTGAATGTTTCTTTAAAATCTTCATTGTTTGGTCCACATCAGATTCTTTGACAACTATGACAAAACCTAAGCCCATGTTGAATGTTTGATACATTTCCTTTGGCTTAATTTCTCCTTGTTTAGAAAGGAATGTGAATATATCATTTGGTGGAAATGGATGATTGATGACAAATTTTACATTCTTTTTTAATCTAAGTAGATTTCTCAGACCTCCTCCTGTTATGTGTGCGAGTCCATGTACCTTTATTTCTTTTAAAAGTGCAACGATTTCCTTTACATAGATGTTCGTTGGTGTTAGCAATACCTCTCCTATTGATTTTTTAGTATCAGGAAATGGATCTTGAAAAGAAAATGTTGATTCTTCGATGATTTTTCTTGCAAGTGTATATCCATTTGAATGAATTCCGCTACTAGATAAACCAATGATCTTATCCTCTGGTTCAATTGTTTCACCTGTTATTATCTTGTTTTTATCTACATAAGCAAGACATGTACCTGCAAGGTCAAAGCCATTGATGATTTCAGGTAGAGATGCGGTTTCTCCCCCTATTATTGAGATATTTGAAAGCTCTGCTCCTTTTGCAAGGCCTTTGCCAATTTCATTTGTGATCTTTGGATTTGGATCATCAATAGCAAGATAATCAACAAAAGATAGGGGCTCAGCACCAACACAGATTGCATCATTTACATTCATGGCAATGCAATCAATACCAATTGTATCCCATTTTTTCATCATGGATGCAAGGAGAACTTTACTTCCAACACCATCGGTACATAATACAAGGGCATGATCATGAAATTCAATCATTCCTGCATAATGTCCCCCTAATGGTTTACCTATGCCTTTTCTTTTCATAGTGAAATTTGAAATGATCTCATTTATTGCTTCTTCTTCTTTATGGATGTCTACTCCGCTTTCCGCATATGTTTTGGTTTTCAATAAAACCATCTCCTCAGAATTTTCAACATAAGATGCATCAATGATACTGTCATAAATGTTTTGAATTCTTGTTAAATAAAATGTGGAAGAATGTAAAGCAAGATATATATAATATTAAATATAATTTATTATTTAGACTGCTATGCACCTTATGAGTAAAAAATTATTTGTTATTGGATTTATTTCCTTATTCCTTATTCCTATTCTTTCAGGATGTATTGAGAATGGTGATCAAAAAAACAATATTCCTCAAGTGATGATTACTTATCCTACAATCAATCAATATATTACAAGTATTGTCAAGATTACAGGAACTGCTTTTGATAAAGATGGCGATAACCAGATTTCATTAATTGAGATAAAAATCAATGGTAGCGATTGGATTGAAGTTGATGGTACAGACGAATGGAGTTATGATTTGAATACATATGAATATAAAGATGGTTCAACAACCATTTATGCAAGGTCATGGGATGGAAATTCCTATTCTGAAATTGATGAGGTAACTGTTCAAATTCAAAATCCTGAAACCTCTGAATCAGATGAATCTAAATGGGCGGTATTTGTGTTTGCAGGAAATTATCCTACTGATAATGATAGTAAACTAGGGAATGGCGGGTTGTATTTAGCAGAGGATATGGCAGCATATTTTATTGAAGAATTGAATTTTCCAACATCAAATATTTTCATCTTGTTTGATGATGGTTGGATTCGAGATGATAATGGTTATGGTCGGAGGATAGAACCCGTTGAACAACGAACACATCAGTATGATGTTCATTATAGTGGTGCAACAGAAGAAAATGTACAAACAATAATTCATCAAGTTGTTGAGGGTGCTAGTCATCAACCTGATAGTGAGGTGTTTCTTTGGTTTGCAGGTCATGGTGCTGGTGATGACAACAACAAATGGACGGGAGGTAAAATAATGGAGAGGAGTACTCTGTTTTTATGGGACGGTAGTCTTTCTGATAGGGTGCTGGGGGATATGCTTTATAGTTTAAGGGCAGATAAAACAACAATTATTGTCGATGCATGTTTTAGTGGAGGGTTTGCAGATAAAACCATTTATAATTTACCAACATTTATATTATTACATTCTCGGATCACTGGACCGGGTAGAGTTGTGATGTCTGGTGCTAGTAAATACCGATCAGGGTTTGCAAGTACCACAAAAGGACCTCTTTTTTCTTATCTTTGGTTTGAAGGTTTAAAAACAAAAGAAGCAGATGGTTTTCAACCAGGTTTATTATCAATAGGTAAACCACCAGATTTACTTACACGAAGAGATAGGAAAGTATCTGTTGAAGAGGCATTTTTTTACGCACGATATGTTTTACGTGAAGATGAATCATTAGATGCCTATAAATCAATGGAACCTCAAATTAATGACCAATATCCAAATTGGGGAAATCTGAGAAGCAAATCAGGTTTGATTCTTTAAATGATATAGGATGTTTAATATTTTTTTTAAGAAAAGACACTAGGTTTTTCTAGGAAAAACATATTATTAATCAAAAAATTTAATAAAGGTGGAGTTATACTTATATTAATAGAATAATACAAATCATCGAATAATATGTTTAGGTGTTTAAATGAATTTAAAGAAAAATGATAAAATTATTTTAATTATTGGCGTTGTCATTCTTGTTGTTGCTGGGGCAGGTATTGCTTTGTACGATAGTGATGCAAATGATTCAGGGATTGCAGAAGACATGGATTATCAAACATATTCATATACTTGGATAGAACTAACTGATGAAAAACCATTTGATGGTGATTTGTATGCTGGAAAAAAGACCCCCTATGAAGGAGTTCATACAGTTTCATCAAAAGCAAATACCGTATTAGCTAATGTTGAAATATTGATTGAATGGGAAGATGATAATACATATGGTCTTTTAAGGGAAAAAGGTCTTGATTTATTATCTGCTGAAATAGCTACTAGTGGAGGTAGTCCTTCAATTAAGGATTTTGTTGGTAATGGTAGTGATAGCTTTTTCTTTTCAATAAATAGTCGCCCACCATCAGATAGCATTGAGGCACATAGCGCTCAGGATGCAAAGGATATTATCGAGGATGAAATTTCTGGTACGAATACTGCAAGTTTTGATGTTGTTGTATCTGTTTCAATTGGTGAAAAAATGTTCAGGCCTCTAAAATTCTTTAAAGATAAAGGAAATGATTTTTCACTCACTGCTAGATATACTTATTATTCCTATGAGCTTGAAACTGGTGATAACGATCCAAATGATGGATCGGATGATGATGAAGATATCAAAGATACCGGCGATAGTGAATATGGGCATAATGTCGGAAATTTTTATGTTAATCTTGGTTATGGTCGAGGAATGATCTAAACCTTTTTTTCCTTTTTTTTATCCTTGAAATTTGAAGCGTAATATTGCTCCAATACCACCGATTCCATCTAGTTTTTTTCCTGCATCATGAATTGAGTTGATAATGGTAAATTTACTTTGTTGATTTTGAGCATGTTTTATTAGTTCCTCTCCTATTTTACTTCGAATGCAGCTATCAATTATAAGAAGATGATCCACTGCTCCATTTTTTAATGCAAGGCGTACCTCATCAGAGCCATAACTTGCTAGTCCATCCTTTTTTATCTCTTGGAATAATGTTTCTACTAGTTTTGTCTCAAAGATTACACGGTTTTCTTTTGCAATATGTTCGATTACACCAGATTTAATCGCTTCATGAATTCCATTCATTCCTTCTTGACCGGTGGTATGGACCATGCAAGATTCAAATAATCCTTCATGTTTTTCTTTTCCATATTTTAATAAATGATCTTTTGCAAAACCTGGTCCAAGAATTATGAGGGGTGTATTTTCTGATTTATTCTGTTTTAACATTGAAATGATTTCACCGAAATATTCTTTTTCAACATTTACTGATTCAAATTGTTTCCCAGATCGATGTGATTCAATTTCTGCAATTAATTGAACTCCACTTTGCCGTAGTTTAGCAAGAGTTGCAGAGTCATCATCAAGACATATAAATAAAACAAGTCCTTGTTTTGTTTGTTCAACTGCTTCTTTTATTCGTTCCAGTTCAAATGCTTTCCATTCTTCTTTGACAATAGTAATTTTATCTTGATTATCTGCGGTAACATTGAATGTGTGATATGATCCTTTGTCTTGTGGTCCTTCTTCAATGATGCCATGAATTCGAAGTCTATCGGAGAATTCATGGAATTTAATTTCTTCAACACGAATCCCCAGCTTCATCTTTTTCTTCCCTGATTTTTTAGATCGGATTTTATCTGTTGCTTGATCATCGGTTCGATATGTTAAGGCTTGGACTAGATCTCCTTTTTGGATTGTGTTATAGAGATGCCATATGTCATCAAGATTTTCAGGCATGATTTTCAGTTCACCATGATCTAAATCTGAGAAAATGATTTTCATGAGCTTAACCTACCTCTTTTTTTTCTATTTGGATTCCTTTTGATTGGGTGATACTGATGCCACCAGGTGGAAGAACCTGATTTATTTCATCGCTGCTTGAATCTGTTTTTTTCGCAATCATATGTGAAAAATCTTTTCGAGACATGCCCCCAGGTTTAATGATGATATATGGGTGGCACCATTTTTTTATAGATTGAGCACTTCCACCGATCCATCGTTTCTCGTTTTCAAGGTTAAGCTGTCCAACCCCCATTTCAAGGATACATTTAAGGTAGTTACGTTTTCCCCTGATAATAAATGCACCTTTTGGAACAAACTCTCCGGATTGGGGTGTTTTACTGACTTGCTGAGGAAGTACCCAGTAGGATTGCGCTTCTGTGAATTGTTTCCATGCCCGTGAATAACATGCTGCAAGTATACATGCTTCTTCCAATGTTTCTTCTGAAATATCAAGGGGTTTATCATCTAATGATTTTCTTTTTACAATGCAGCTTGGTGCTCCATGGATATCTGCATGAACATATCGATCTTCTGTTTCTAAATGTTTTTTTATTAGCTGTTCATTTGTTTTTACGTCTTTTCCGGCGGTGATGAGATTTCCTTCTGATGAGATAGACCAACGGTATCGTTCAAACCAGAAATGTTTTTTATTCTTTTTTACAAAACGGGTTTTCTCTTCTTGATTTTCTTCTTCTTTTTGTTTCTTTAAATTAATCTCATTTAATGTTTCCTGGGTTTTCTTAACTGATTTTTCTGCACCATGTTTCTTTTTTAGTGATTTTTTACTTTCATCATATGCGTTTTCTGCGTTTTCAGTGATACTTTTTCGGAATTGAAGTGAGACATCTGTAGGAACATTATTTGCATCTGGAAGGGAGACTATGAGTTTGTTTTTTAAAGGATCAAATATTTTTACGAAATTCAATGAATTGATTTTTTCAATTGATTCCTTTTTTTCTTTTTTGCTCATTAATTGTTGAATGGCTTTTAGAAACGTATCTACTTTGTTATAATGTAGATATATGATTTCTCCTTCTCGTTTTTTTTGTTCGATGTTTTTTTCTAATATTTGAATTTTTTCTTGTTGCTGTAGGAGTATTCGGTTAAATTTACCAAGGTTTTTATCAGTTTTTGTTTCAACTTGTTCTTCCTCTTTAAGTGTTTTTTCATCTTCAATAAAGTTTGAGAGACCTCGTGTAAAATGCTTGGTTGGAATCATTTCTTTTTGGTCATAACTTTGAAATGGGATAGGTAGAATATCAATTATACTTTCTTCTTTTTTTATCAACATTGGTTGATAGGTGTTTTTTTCAAAAATAGTTAAAAAATCTTTTAGTGTGCTAAATAAACTGTCATATTCACTTTCATCTAATTGTGATGTCTGTTTTTTTTTCTGAATTTTTGCCTTAAAACAGATTTCTTCTGCGATAGGGCCACTGAGATTAAGTTTTACTGCTAATGTTCTTACAATGTCTGCATTACTTTCTTTTATTATTTCAATGAATTGAGTGTTTGATAAGGTGAATGGATCAATTTGAGAGGGTGGTGGAACGTAGGTTTGCCTACCTTTTACTTTTCGATGAGACCATGATTGACGAATAAATGGAATAATGATATTTCCATTTGGGTCTACAAGAATGATGTTTCCTTCTGAAAAGAATTCAATTACAAGGGTGAATTTTCCAATTTTTTTCCCTATTTCAATTTTCAGTATTCTGTCAAACTCATGTTGATATATTCTTAATATCCGACCATTTTTTAGATATTTTCTTAAAGCCATTACAAAGTTTGAAGGGGTTTTAGGTGTCTTTAATTGTTTATCTGTAAGTGCTAAAAATTTTCCGTTTCGTATTAATAATGATTCTTTTTTGTTGGTATTTTTATTTTTTATTTTAATTAGAATTTCATTTTTAGATAATTGATATATTTTATCAATTGGACTATCGATGATTTCCTGTAGTTCGTAAACCATAACGTTGATGTCAAATGATGAGAGTTGTCGTTGCATTCTAACAGGGACATATATGTTGGGTTATTAAAAAACACTGTCATAAACGTATTTACATGTAAACATGAGTTTTCCGCTGTTATTAAAAATAATTAGTTTTTCTCCTGTTGAAATCATAAAAAAAATTTCGTAAAATGTCAAAAAACCTTTTATTAAAAAACAAGGACCTTTTCCTGATGATAATGGAGGTAGGACTGTATCAAAAATAGAATATAAATAATGGAAAGGGGGTTAAATCTGTTTGAAATATGGAAAATTGAGGATTTTAAGATGTTTGTATGTTTTTATTTCATGAGGTCTAAATAACGTTTGTATTTTTGTACAATATTTTCTTTTTTATCAAAAAAGATAATTAACATGTAATACTATATGGGGGTTTGGATGAATAGCAATATATTGCTGAGGTGAAAATTACATGAGTAAAAAAAAGATCATGATTGTTGATGACAATCCGGATGTATTATTTTCTGTGAAAAATGGGCTTGAAGACATTGATACGGATTTTCAGATTCAAGGAGTTGATAGTGGGGAAAAATGTCTTGAACTTCTTGAAACAGAGTCTCCAGATCTTATTTTACTTGATATTATGATGCCAGGTATGAGTGGCTGGAAAACATTTGATAAGATCAAGGAAAATAATAAATGGAATGGAATACCTGTTGTATTTCTAACTGCAAGAACAGACAAAGTGGCAAAAAATGCAGGCGGTTTTCTAGCAGAAGATTATATTGAAAAGCCATTTAATCTTGAAGATCTACATCAACGGATAAAATCTGCGATTAAATAATAAGATTATCTTTAAGTATCATATTTTTTGTTGTTTTCCATAGGTTTTAGTTTTTTATAGTGTGAGATGTTTTCCTTGTGATATGTTATATATTATTATGACTACTCCATTATGTAATCTTTGTTGTAAGTATTGTGGGGGAAGTCTACATGGAATGCCTGCAGATATTACATATTCTATTTCTGATTTACAGGAATTATTAAAAAGGGATAATAATGCGGTTGTTGCATTTTATGGTGGGGAGCCTCTACTGAAACCTATGAATGTTAAGGAATATGTTGAGAATTTAAATGCTAAGCATTTTGTTATTAATACTAATGGTTATTTTATTGAGACATTAGATGATACAATCCATCGTTTTGATAGTATTCTTCTTTCAATTGATGGCGGAAAACAAATAACTGATTATTATCGGGAAAAGGGATGTTATGATAGAGTAATATCTGCTGTTGATTATTTAAATGATCGTGATTTCAATGGTGAAATTATTGCACGTATGTCTGTATCTGTTAAATCAGATATTTATGAGGATGTAATGCATCTGCTAAAGATATTCCCTTTTGTTCATTGGCAGCTTGATATGATCTGGAGTGCTATGTGGGATCTACCTGAGTTTAAAGAATGGGTTAAATCTAGTTATCTTCCAGGTATTCAAAGCTTGGTGAAATATTGGGTTGAAGAAATGAAAGACGGCAATATTTTAGGTATTGTTCCATTTTTAGGTATCGTTAGTCGTATGCTTCATGGTGGATCTGGTCTGTTTTGTCAATCTGGTACTAAGTCTGTAACAGTTACAACAGATGGCAAAATTCTTGCGTGTCCAATTGCCCCTGATTATACATGGAACATATTAGGCGATATTGAAACGGGGTTTAAACCGATTGATATTGGTCAACCTTGTATTCAATGTGATGATTATTATTTATGTGGTGGACGTTGTTTATTTGCTCATAAAGAAAGACTTTGGGGTCAAGAAGGTTTTGATGAGATGTGTCATGTTACTCGTTTTTTAATCCATGAGCTGATGAAATATAAACCAATTTATGAGAAATATGTAGAGAAATTAAGATATCCTTTATTTAACAATACAACTGAGATCATCCCATAAAAATTGATATAATAATTAATGAACTTATGATGGATTTTTATTAGATTTATTGTTATTTTCATAATAATTAAGTATATTATTAATAGGATTTTGTTGCATAATTTTTATAAATTGCAAAAACTATTTAAGCAACATTTAATAATATGATATTTTGAGGTCTGGAGAGGTGAGAGAGTAAGAAAAAGGGTGACCCCCTTATATTTTTCATTTTATTTTGCCTCCTTTTTCGTGTCTCCAGACCATCCTCCCTTTATCTATTAACCCCAATTTTGGAAGGATACTCTGAATTTTTTTGTATATTATATCATTTTCCAATTATTTTAAAATAAAAAAATGTGAATATTAAAGGTGATGAAAATGAACGGATCTAACTTAGGTTGAATAATTGGGTCTTTTAATTGATCGTTGCAAATGTAAACAAAAAACATATTTTGATTTTTTAAGCATCAATCTCTTTCTCTTATTTTTCAAAGTTTACTATATTTTTTTTGTTTAGATTCATCAGGTTTGAATATTCCTGTTTTATCAAATCTTGCTCACTTTGTTTTCAATGTGAAATAAAATGTGCTACCCTCGCCTGGTCCTGGACTTTCTACTCTGATTTGTCCGCCATGTTTATTAACAATATTTTCACATATGGCAAGGCCCAGGCCGCTGCTGTTCATTCCATTTCGTGGTGTTCCAAATTTGTAGAATTTATCAAAAACATGACTGATTTGACTTTCACTCATACCAACACCATTATCTGTAAAGGAAACTTCTACAAAATCATCTTTAACTGTGGCATTGATTTTTATAATGCCTTTTTGTTCATCTGGTGTATATTTTATTGCATTTGTAATGAAATTGTTAATTAGTTCACCAAATTGGAATTTATCAGCCATAGCATGTAATTTATTATCAATATTATTTTCAATAATAAATTCATTTTCATCCAGAAGAACCTTATTACTCTCAATAATAGATTCAATCTCATCGAAAAGAACAATATCAACAGGTTCAATAGTATGACCTACATCATCAAGACGAGCAAGTTTCAAGGTCTCATCAATAATCTCTTTCATCTTTTTAGTACTTTGAATAACAACATGAATCATATTCTTTGATTGTTCATCATCAAGCTTTTTCTCAATAATGGGAAGAAGAGTAAAAATCGGAGTCATAGGATTCTTAAGATCATGACCCAACATATGAATAAACTCATCTTTCTGCTCAACAAGTTTTTCAACCTTATCAACATTATCTTTTAACTCTTGTTGAGTTGAATTTAACTCCTCATTCATCGAGGTTAAATTATCATTCTGATTTTGTATCTCTTCGGTTTTTATTTCTACTTTCCTTTCAAGATCTTTATTCACTGTCTGAAGTATCTGATGCGCCTCTTTCAGTTCTTCTTCTGCCTGCTTTTGGTCAGTGATATCTGAAAAAATCGCAACAAAACGTTCAGGCTTGTTTTTCTCATCGGTAAGTAAAGAACAAATTAAATCTACCGGAACAATTTGTTTATCTTTCTTGATAACAGACATCTCACCTCGCCAATGTCCTTTTTTAAGCAGGGCAGGAATTACATCTTTTGCTAGACTTATTGCACCTTTCGCACAAGCAAAACGAAACATGGACTTACCGATAACTTCGTTTTCTAAAAATCCACTGAAAGCGCAATAGCTTGGATTGACATATTGAACTGTTCCTTTGATATTTGTAACAATGACAGATTGACTTGTCGTTTCAATAATTTTATTAAATATTCGAATTTCACCCTCATTTTTCTTACGATTTGAGATGTCTCTTATTGTTCCTTGGATAACAAGTTTACCGTTCCGATCTACCGTTTGCCCATTGATTTCAATGGGTGTAAGACTACCATTGCAATGTTTTACATAGGTTTCAAAACATAAAATATTTTTATAAAAAATCACATCTTTTAGTGCTTTCCAACATTTTGGTAGTTCTCCTTTAGTTACATACTTGGTAAAAGAAGTACCTATCATTTCAAATGGTTCCAAGCCAAAAAATTCTTTTGATGATGGATTTATATATGTAATTTTACCATTTTTTGTCAGAGTAAATATGATATCCAAAGATGATTCAGTTATAAAACGAAGTTCCTTTTCTCTTTCAATTAGCATTGTTTCTGCATTCTTACGTTCAGAAACATTTGAACAACCACCAATCCATTTATCTGGTAACCCTTTTTCGTTTAGGATGGGTGTACCTCTGTCTTCACAGTAAAGCCATGTACCATCTTTTTTCTTTACTCTATACTCCTCGTAAATTGGAATGATACTTTTTCGGTGTAGTTCAATAGAATCTTTTAATTTAATCAAGTCATCTGGATGGATAAGTTTCACCCATGCATCAATATTTCGAGGAATTTCACTTTCTGTATAACCAAGAATTTCATCAAAATTACCAAACCACTCCAATGTGTCATTTTTAACATCCCATTCATAAATAAGGTCAGTAGATACATTAGCAATCATTCTAAATCTTTCATCAACTTTCTTTTTTTCAGTGATATTTTTTGAAAAAATTAATATTTTATTACCCAGAAGATTCGCTGTATTCTCAAAATAAAGCCAATTTCCTTCTTTATCCATCATACGATTTTCAAATTTCTCTACAATTTCATTTTCCTTTCCGGTAAAAAGTTTTTTAGCTTTCATTGAAATATATTTTTTAATGAGGGGAGTCAGATTTTTTTTGTCTTCTGGATGAATAAAATCAAATGGATTTTTACCAATTAGTTCCTCACGCTCATATCCAAGTATTTTTTTATATGAAGAATTAACATAGGTATATTTTGGCTTCATTGAAAATGTTGTAGTACATATTAAATCACTGGTGTTTTCGGCTATTAAGCGATAAAAATCTTTTGAGGGATAATTATTAGATGTATCTCTGATGTCATCTTCAATGAATGAAACTGTTTCATCGGGTACATTGTCAGAGGTCTCTTCCATCAGCTCCTGCTTTTCATACAGGTCTTGTATCCTACAGTTTAACATACCAATTTTTTCTTGTTCTTTCATCTCTTTAACAATGTCCGGTTCATTCACCCTAAAAATCTTCTCTTTACTCATTTTTTCCCTCCTGTTTTTAATGTAAAATAAAACGTGCAACCTTTTCCAAGACCATCACTTTCTGCCCATATTTTTCCATCATGTAATTCAATGATCCGTTTACATATAGAAAGACCCAGGCCAGATGAGGCAATATCATGACGGCTTTCATCAGTCTTATAAAACTCATCAAAAATTAGTGTCTGTTGTTCATTTGTCAGGCCAATTCCATCATCTTTCACAGAAACAACAATATTTTCTTCTTCTCCTTGATCGACATTAATAATAATATTGCCTTTATTGTCCTTTGAGTATTTAACCGCATTTGTAAATAGGTTTTTTAACACTTCATATAGCTGGTTTTTATCTACCTGAACATTTATTTCTTCATCGACCAAGTTATTAAGATCAATATTATTTTCATCAAATAGATACTGATTATTTTTAATCGCATTTTTCAATTCAATAAAAAGATTGGTCCACTCAAAATTAAGTTCTAATTTAGATGAATTAAGTCTAGCTAATTGCAGCGTTTTATCCACCATATCTTTCATTTGTCTTGTACTTTTTTCAATAGCATCTACTATCTCTAATGTTTCTGATTTTCCATCTGTACGTTTTTTCAACAATGGAGTTAATGTAACAAGAGGAACTAAGGGTGTTTTAAGATCATGGCTGAGTTGGTTGATAAATTCATCTTTCATGGTAAGAAGTTTTTTTACTTCAATGGTTCTTTCATTTACTGTTTTTTCAAGATTTTCTGAAAGATTTCGATAAAGTTCCTCTGAGTTTGTAAGATAATTTAAATTATTTATTCTTTCGATAATCATACCCGTGAGATTTATGTAAGTATCAATCATATCTTTCATTATTAATCTGTTTTGATCTGGTAACTGAATCATACATACTGCAATAAGATTATCTTCACGCACACACGATAAACGATAGCATACTGAATTATTAAATGAATAATCTTTAAAATCGATAATGATTTCTGGGAAAAGACTCACAAGACAATTATGATGATCCTCACATTTTCTGACTTGTTCCTGTTTGATATCCTCAACTACATCAGGTGTAATCTCAATAGCTTTTTCAAAATCTTTGGACTTTAAGGAACAATTATCCTCACCTTCAATATCAACAGCTTCTAGTTTAATACAATTTGTTTTTGAATTAAATGATGCTAAGGCTGCATATTTTGCATTTGATATTTTCCGAAGATTACGACATAAAATTTCAAATATTTCTTTACTGTTTGACTTTTCAACCTCAATTGAAGTATCAAATAAAATACGAGATGCATAATTGCGTTTTTCTAAAACCGAATCAGCATATTTCTTCGCTTCTTTGGATTCTATACGTTCTGTAATATTTTTACAACCACCTATCCATTTGACAGGTAAACCATTTTCACCTAAGATTGGAATGCTTTTATCTTTCCAGTAAAGCCACGTGCCATCTTTTTTTCTAAGCCGGTATTCTTCATTAAGGGGGATAGTACTTGTCCTATGTTGTTCAATAAAATCCTTTAATTTATTCACGTCATCTGGATGAATAAGTTTCAACCATGCATCAATATCATTTGGTATTTCATCTTCTTTATAACCAAGAGCTTTATCAAAATCACCAATCCATTCCAAAGTATCATTATTAATATTCCATTCATAGATGAGGTCTGTGGATACTCTGGCAATCATTTTAAATCGATCATTCAGTTTCTTACGGTCAGTGATGTCACGGGCAATACCATGAACTTTTTCCAAATCACCATGCTCATTATAGTGAATATTTATTGTCCAAAGCATAAAATGAATTTTACCATCATCTCCCACCAGACGGTTTTCATAACTAACTTTTTGAACATGTGTGTCAGTCCAATCAATAAAATTTTTCCTAGTTTTTTCCAGATCCTCAGAATGAACAAAATCAAATATGGATTGTCCAATGAATTCGCTGTCAGAATAACCTAAAATTCGTTTAGCTGCATGATTAACATATGTAATTTCTCCATCAGCCTTGAAGATTGAAACAAAATCATCAGTTCCCTCGACAAGATGACTATATTTCAGCTCACTAATTTTCAATTTTTCTTCAATCTTTTTTTGTTCAGTGATATCTTTTGAAATAAAAAGCAATTCTTTACCAACGATATTTACAGTGCTTTCTAGAAAATGCCATTTTCCTGATTTATCTATTACTCGAAAAGCAACTTTTTCAACAATTTCATGTTCTTTTCCAGTTAATATTTTTTTGGCTTTCATTGAAATATATTTTTTAATTAGGGGTGTTAAATTCTTTTTATCATCTGGGTGTAAAAAATCAAAACTATTTTTACCAATCAATTCTTCTGGTTCATATCCTAAATATTTGGTATTTGAAGGACTAATATAAGTATAAACTGGATTCATTGAAAACGTGGTCATAGAAATTAGATCGCTGGTATTCTCGGTGATTAAACGATATTTGTTATCTGAGGATATTTGCAAGTTAGTTTCATTATCCTTGAAATTCAAAATCTTTTCTTCATTAATGTTATGATTCATCTCATTGGATTTATTCACAGAAAAATCCTCTGAACAATTATCACAAACCTCAATTTCTTCATGAACATCTTGTGAGATGGCTCTAAGTTTACCAAGTTTCTCTTCTTTCAATAAATCCAATACAATTTTTGGTTTATTTTCCATATGTCAAACCTGCATTCAATCCGAAATTAACCCGCATAAGAGACTTCAATCAAATAACTTGTTTGTATAAAACTTTAACTAAAAAATTGAATATTTACGGTTCACAGTTTAAAACAATTCATAGTTTTGAGTGAACCCTTACTTGTAAATGGTAAGATACAGTTCATAAGATTTGTATATTACACGAATAAATATTGCTGTTTGATAAACAGGTCAAAGTTGATAAAGAATGTATTGGAGATATGATAGCGATGAAAACTACCTATCAGCTAAATGGGAGTTTAGAAAATAAACAATTGATGATTTTTTAAATTGATTTAGAAGATACAAAAGTGTATGATGCGCTGAACTCTTCCAGTTAACCTATGATATTTTCATACTTTTTTCATCTAATTCTTATTTTAATTCCAAAAAAAACCTCCTCACATTTTATTATATTGATATGTGAGACTAAACTAACAATAATCGTGAATTTAGTATAAAGAAAAGAAAAAAAGTTTAGTGAGATAGTTGACACGACAATTTTGAGATAGTGCCAAAAACTCAATACTATCTCAATCAATCCCTCCTGTTGGATTTTAAGGAGCCGGTCGGGCCCATTATTACTTTTACTGACTTCTTCATTCATTTTCACTCCCTTGAATTTATAATAATTTTTTAGATGGCTCCTTATTTGTTTTCATTTAGAAGCCATTTCCAGAGAGGAATAACATGGATTTTCTTTTCATTAATGCTGATTTGTTTTTCAGTATCCCAGCTAATAATATGGAGATTTTTTGTGTTAATTGATTCAGATGCTTTTAACAATGCACTTATTTCGCGGTCATGAGTTTCCTTTTTGTCGATATCATAAGCCACTTGTATAAGATCGTATGATCTGTTTTCTTTTACGACGATAAAATCGACTTCAATACCTTGAGGGTTTTTCCAATAAAAAAACTGATATCTTGGATCATGTTTTTTCCTATGGAATAATTCGATGGCAACCACATTTTCCATTAAACGACCAGTATCTTCTGTTGGTCTAAATCTATGTTGAAGAATGTATCCATTATCCATAAGGTATGTTTTGGGAAGGCTCTGCTTGATTTTTCGGTGGGAATAACTAAATCGTTTCACCGGTAAAACAACATAGGAATCTTCGAGGTAGTAAAGGTAATCATAAAGCGTATTTTTACTTACCTTTATTCCTTGTGAATTAAGAGAATTATAAAATTTATGAACGGAAAAGGTTTTGGAAAATGATTCAATAATTGCTGAGAAAAGCATACGAAGAACTTTGATGTTATGAATGGCATGACGTTCAATAATATCTCTAAGAAGCATAACTTCAACGTATTCTTTGAGTATTTTGATTTTGGTTCGTTCTGAATCCACAAGAGTTATTTCAGGAAATCCTCCAAAAGTTAAATATTCTGATAATAGTTTAAGTGTCCAAGATCGTTGTGTAGTTGAAGGGTGCTTTCCGGGATGTTTATCTTTTGATCGTAAAAATTCTTCGAAGGTAAAGGGAAGAATAGTATACGAAAGGCTTCTCCCTCGCATGTGAGTTGCAATTTCAGTTGTAAATATATTCGAGGATGAACCTGTGAGAAAAACGAAAATGTTTTCAGTATCAAGAATTCTTCTAACAAATCGTTCCCATTCTTGCAGATTTTGTACTTCATCCAGAAATAAATAGAGGGATGTATCTTTCGTTTCGGGATAGATTTCATAATATGTTTTTAATAGTAGATCCATATCATTTGGTGTTAATGGGAGTAATCGGTCATCCTCAAGATTGATATACAGCATCTGATTTTTTTCTTTGTTCATTCTTTGGATTACATTGAAAAGAAAATATGTTTTTCCCGCTCTTCGTGGACCAATAATAATATTTGCTTTTTGTTTTAATAGTTGAGGAGTTTCTAGGTCTCGATTAATTAGGTTTGGAAGGGGTTTTTGTATGAAATTTTGTATCAATTCAACTGCCAACGATTTATCCATAGTATTATAGATAAGGAAACTTATTAATAAACTTTCCCTGTGTAAAATACTATAATGGAGTTTTTACTTGAAGATGCATTCTACACATATATTAACATCTGCGCAAATAACAACATCCTTGATTGTCCTACTTGCAGATACGTATAGTTATGCAGATGCATAAAAACTCTTGATCTCCTAATTGTAATTAACAAAGATGGGACTGGTTACATTTGAATTAAAGAGGATAAAAAAGGAGGCCTTGAAAGGCAATATTTCCCCTTTGATAAAAAAGGATTATCTTCTAAGGTCTATCATACACCAGCAAATTATATCATTACCTGATGGTCGAAAGTTGCTAATGAAAATTCGGGAAATTTAAAAATGGAGGAAAGCAAGGTAAAATAGATTGTAGGCCAAAAAAGGCACTATCTCGAGTTGTTTCTCCTGTTGAAAAAGATGGGCCCGACCGGATTTGAACCGGCGACCATCTGGTTATGAGCCAGACGCTCCACCAGACTAAGCTACGAGCCCATGAAAAACCTAAATCGAGTAATAAAATTATAGTATTTATTTTCTTGTATAATTTATCTTTTCAGACCAATTCATGTGATATATGCTAATAACATACCTACCTCCTTATTTTTCGGTAAATTATTATTGTTAAAATCAACACAACCCCAATGATAAAAATTCCAAGTAATGCAAATTTTATTGATGCAAAAATGGAATGAAGAATTGCAAAGATATTCGGAAAATCATTTGGTCTTGTTGCCATAAGGATGATAAATATGTTTTCGATTGCATCACAACATCCTGCTGTTAATCCGCCTAGTCCAATGATATAAGCTGAAAACCGTATTTTAGATGCAATGAATAATTGTCTACCAATATATAAGCCTAAAAAAAATGTAAGGGAGCCATAGACAATGATATAAACATAATCGACAAGTTGAGCATAGATATATTGTTGAATGTCTGAGTTTGTCATTTGTTCATAATGAGATCTTATTTCTTCACCGCTAAATGACAATTGACTTTCCATGAAACTAACGGGGTAATTTGATAGTTCAAAAGCGTAATTAACAAGAACCATCATAATTGGAAATAATATCAACAAGAAAATAAGGATTTTTATAATGTTATTTTTATGAATATATGTATCAAAGAATGTAAGATGCATATATTATGATATATGGTTCCCTCTGAATTACTTTTTTCTTAAATTGATTATTTCCCATAGTGTATTTATTCAATAATTTCTTTGAATAAATCAGCCCAGAAATCTTTTAGGTTTTTCCCTAGATGATCCCATTCCAATGGGGAGTCATTATCCATTGGTTGAAAAGGGAGTTCTGGTTTTTTATTATGGGTTAGACGTTTATTTATTTTCATGGTTCTACTCCAATGTTATTAATTAATTGGTAGCATTCAGTATTTATATATAATCGAAAAGATTTCCGAAATGAGATTTTTACATTTTGTATTTTAGCCATAAATTCATGAGAAAGTTTCATTAATCTTTATTTTCATATTCTATTGAATTTCATATGATGAATTTATTGACGCTGGCGAAATTTCCATTTCTAAAAGATGCAAAGATTTATGTAAGAAATGAGGGTGCAACAGTTCATGAATTACTAACAGATCCTCTTTTTGAATCTGCTAGATATATTGCGATTGAACGTCTTGAAAATGTTCTTAGAAAAAAAGATATTGGAAATAGGGTGCTTTCAACTGAATCTGAAAGAATAATGGAATTGTTTTCATATCCATTGGCACGGATGATAACAGTTTGCATACAAGATGATTTTTTTACTAGAAGTTATGCATTAAGTGAAGCAGTTCATATGTATAAAAATCTATTAAAGGAACCAGTGTCATTTATTTTTGATGTTGCAAAAGAATTTAATCTAATAGTTGAGCATTCTGATGATCCGGATCAATCACAGATTCTTTTCACACATTATTTAACATATGCACCAACTCGATATAAAAAATGGAAAATGATTAACCGGACAATGAATAATGGTTTTATTTCGATTTCAAAAAAAGATTTATCCAGAATATTACAGGAGGTTCTACGAAAGAGGATCAATGAAGAATTAGAAAATAGGTCTCCTCATAGGGAAGCTCTTTCTGTTTTTTCAGAAGATATTTCTCGTATCAAAAATAAGGTGTTAACTCAAAGGAAAAAACATGAGGTATTACCTTTGGGAAAACTGAATGTTGAGTATCTTCCACCCTGTTTGAAGAACATTCTTTCGCTAATTCAAGCAGGTGAGAATGTTGCACATATGGGACGTTTTGCGTTAGTAGCTTTTTTTAATTCATTGAATCTTTCTACGGATGAAATTATTAAATTGTTTAGTAAATCACCAGATTTTGAGGAAGATAAAACACGTTATCAAATAGAGCATATTCTAGGTAAAACTGGTTCTACATCATATAAACCTCCAGGATGTGATAAATTAAAGACATATGGATTGTGTCCATCAGAAGAGGTTGATGAGATGTGTAAAAGGATAGTTCATCCGACAAGTTATTATCGATGGAAATGGAAGAATGAAAAAAGAAAAAATGATAGAAAAGAAAAAGCGAAATAATATTTACACTCCTAAATACATTTTTTTTCGAAAACATTATTATTCTAATGATTATTGCGGGTTTTAATTAAATGACTGGGATTTTTTTTGTCTATGAGGATTTGAAGGATTATGAAGCGATTTGTAACATTTGAAGGTATTGATGGTTCTGGAAAAACAACTATTATCAATGAGGTTTTTGATGAGTTAATTGATAAAAATTATTCTGTTATTGTTACACGTGAACCAACGGATTCATGGGTTGGAAAATGTGTTCAAGAATGTATAGCAACACACACAGACCCCATAGTTACATCATTTACTTTTATTAGTGATCGAATTATTCATGGAAAAGAAATCTTGAATTGGCTTAAAAAATATGATATTGTCCTTTGCGATCGATATGCAGAATCAACATATGCCTATCAAGGTGCTCAACTTCAAGACTCCATAGATAACCCTATCAAGTGGCTTATGGAACTATCTAAAAATCGTTTCCCGATTCCAGATATTACATTTCTATTTGAAATTCAACCTAAAATTGCAATGAAACGAATTCAAGATAGAGAAGAACTGATCCCTTTTGAAAAAGTTGCTTTTCTTGAAAAAGTAGCAAAAAACTATCAAAAGCTTATTGATGATAAGAGGTTTAATTGTATTGATGCGACTGAATCTGTTGAAGATATCACAAAACATTGTCTTGATGTAATTCTTTCAGATAAGTAAATATTATTTTTTATTTAAAATCTGCTAAAGTCTTTTGAAAATCATCAGGAAGAACAATTTCATGATCCACTTCCATCCATTCAAGATCATAATCATTGAGTAGATGACGTACCATATCTGGAATATGTGGTGCACAGAGGATTCCACGAACCTTAACTTCATTATTTCCTTGTTTAATGTCTTTAACATACATGCGAAGTTGATGAACAGCATTAATTGTTGCTTGACTCCGTTTTACTTCAATAACTACAGGGGTGAAATCTTTATCAAAACCATAAAGATCAATCATTCCTGATTTAACTTGCTTCTCACATTTTTGTATGCGTAATCCTTCTTCGACACATGAAGGGTTTTCAATAATTGTTTTCACTACATCCGTTTCCATCCCACAAATATTTATTTTTGCAGTATCCGAAAGACTCGCGATTGTAACTAGATCAATTTTTTTAAAAATAATTTTCATTTTTTCATCAGGTTTTTTGTGTGTAACAGATACGATGAACAAGTCTTTTTTAATGTGGAATTGTGTTTTTGACCCGGCAGGTTGCCAGTTGATTGGTTCACGCATAATTGGTTGATGAACAAGAACATTTCCATCTTGTTTAATGAGTATAATTCGATCACCCCAATCAAGAAATGAGCGAGCACGTCCATGATAATCAACCTGACAGTGGCCAATTATTTGAAGGAATGTTTTTTCAGGTTTTTTTTGATGATGTATTTTAACTCCTTCAAGACATTCTTCTATTGTTGGGTGTGATAATATTTTCACTGTATCTTTCAGCCATCCTGTTATACATTTGAGATAATATTTGTATTAAAAAAAACATCCATTTTTTAAATTATATTATTCACTATATATGTTGAATTTTTATAACTAAATTCGATTTTGATGAATTTTTTTGTTGTTATTAATTTTTCTAAAAGCTAATAAAGGTATGACAATATCACTAATCTGATGGATAAAAAAACAATATTTTTAGAGTTACCTGCTGAAATTGTTGACCGGATAGATCAAGAAAATACAACAGGGGACCGTTCAGCATATGTCTCAGATTTGCTTCATGCAAAATTCAAAGATCATGTAACATCAATGGATCCAACAGATCTTGAAACAGATATTACTTCAAGAATGCATGAAAACACTATGTCAACTCCAATTTCAGAAGGAAAAATAAAGGTGCTTAATAAACTAGGGCAGCAACTTGGAGTCTTTGATATCAATACCATAGATGGATTTGAGCAATTATCACAAAAAATATCATCCATTTCAGAAGATCCAATAGTTCGTATGAGAGCACGCAGATGGAGATAACATTAGATATTACCATGATGTGATTATTTTCATTTCGATAATATGATTTCCATATTTTAAATCTAATTTTTTTTTTATTATATCACAAATTAAAAAGATCTAAAATCTATATCTAACATCTTCTAATGATTTTAAATAATGAAATTAACATTTCATTGGGAAGAATCTTTATAAGAAAAAATCATTTTATTATTTATATGTCAGAAGAGAATCCTGTAAATAATAAGAAACTTGTTCAGTCTTCTGAACTTCCAATTTGTCCTTTTTGTCAAGGAACTGTTTATTATGAAAGTTGGATTACTCATCGTATTTTTCAAATGGAATGTGAGCAATGTAATGCACACTGGCGAACGGGAATAAATAAAACTCCTAAGAGGGAGATGTTTGTTGAATTAACAAGTTCCAAAAATCCAGATATTTCACATGTTTATTTAGAAAAAGGATTACCCTTACGGTTTTGGCAGGATTTGATATCAAAAAATAAATAACCATGTTTTGATAAAAATAGATTTTAGTAGAGGCAGAAATGAAATGATAAGAATTTTTTCATTTATGAAAAAAATAATGTTATAATCTCAATTCGATTATTTCACCATCTGGTCGTAATTCAATTGGTACATTTTTACCTGACATTTTTAATTTATATCGTTCACAATCTTCGTGTTTTTCAGATAAACAATAATTTTTAGTAATGTTCATGAATTCATCAAAACTATTCATATTAAAATTATTGAAAAAAGGGCATTTATCGACAAATTCACATGCTGTTTTTAGATTTTGTTTCTTTATATAAAAAGGACATTTTTGATAATCCTTAGATTGACAATAATTATATATATCTGGCGGTAGCGTTCTAATATCCTCAACACATTCTCTTGTGTAATCGACAAATAATGGACAACCCATATTTTTTCCTCATTATATGAAACAACTAGAATATTATAAATTTAACTAATCACAAAAACTTACTGAATATCGAAAGCTTATAATATTTAATATTAATTAGCATCTATTAGTTAATATTAATTATATGAGAGGATGGTGCATTAAATGAAAAAATTGGTTCTTTGGAAGGATCATCTTTTTAAAAAATCATTGTATCGTTCTACATTTGATGGTTATATAAGTGATGATATTGTAAGCGAACTAAGGGAAATGGAACGTTTTCATTTGTTTAAAAATGTGAATATTAACACATCTTCATGGTTTGATGATTTTAAAAAACAACAAAATGATATTTCAAATGAAGAAATTTCTTTAACCAATGAAGTTGTAGAAAATGAAGAAATTTCCTTAACTAATGAATTAGTAGATATGGATAGTAAAGATTCAGTTGATACACTACAAAATGTTATCGATTCATCACCTTCTGCAATGAAAACATTGGATCTGGGAGGAATTATAACTAGTTGGAATAAAGCAAGTGAGGAGTTTTTTGGATGGACCGAAGAAGAAGTTATAGGAAAATTCAATCCAACAGTTCCTGAGAATCTGAAAGAGATCTATTTAAATAGAATAAAGGAAGAACGTATAAATAATGAAGTAAAAGCTTTTACAAAAGAAAATTCACTTGTGGATATTTTACTTTCTTCCAATCCACTTTTTGATGAATATGGAAATTTTATTGGTTCTATTGCACATCCCGTTCGTAATGAATCAAGTGATGTCAATGGAATTTCCTTGATGTATCAGGATATCTCAGAAGGTAATAAAGATGTGGAAAAAAAATGAGATAGATCAACAAAAAAAGGATTCAATATTTGGTGGAATTGAGATTATTGAACAACTTCGTGAAGATGAAAAACTCGGTTTATTGCAGAGTGAAATTCATGATGGTTACGAAGAGATGGATCCTGTTGAGGAAGTTTGTAAAGATAATCTACAATTAAATGAAGAAGGATTTGAAACAATTATTTTGAATACAAACAATGTTCCGGGTATTATCATTCGTTGTGTCAATGATAAAGATAGAACCATAGAGTACATTGATGGTGAAGTAGAGAAAATTACAGGTTATCCTATCTCAGATTTCACAAACAATAATGTTCGTAGTTACAACAGTATTATTCATGCAGACGATATAGAACGAGTGGATAAAGCTGTTCAAGAGAGTGTAAACAACAAACAGCCATATGTTGTAGAATATCGGATTGTAAATAAAGAAGGAACTATAAAATGGGTTTATGAAAAGGGAAATTGTGTACAAAATGACAAAGATGAATTAATATTTTTAGATGGATTCATTTTTGATATCACAGATCGTAAGAAAGCAGAAGAAAAGTATTATATTGTTTTTGAAAATACGGGTACTTCTATGGGTATTTTTGGGGAAGATAGTATTATCACTAAATGTAACTGTTCTTTTGAAAAACTTAGTGGTTATAAAAAGCAAGAAATTGAAGGAAAGATGCATTGGTATGATTTTGTCTCAGAAGAAAGTAAAAAACGAATGATGCAATATCATAAACAAAGATCACAAGGAACCGGAAATCCACATTCAGAATATGAATGTGATTTTATTAAAAAAAATGGTGATTTAAAAACTGTTATTGTTAATATTTCTATGATTCCTAATAGTACCAAACGTATTGTTTCACTTATTGATATAAGCAAAAGAAAAAGTACAGAAGAGAAACTTCGTAATATCCTAGAGAACAGTACCAACCTCTTTTATGCTCACACGCCGGAACAGGAAATAACTTATCTCAGTCCACAATGCCGTGAATTACTTCAATGTGAACCTGAGGAAGCGATGGTTAGATGGACAGAATTTATAACCGATAATCCCATTAATAACGAAGGATTCGCGATAACAAAGAGAGCAATAGAAACTGGAAAACGACAGGAACCCTACAGATTGGAACTGGAGGGGGCGAAAGGTCAAAAAATCTGGGTGGAAGTACGAGAGACACCTATTGTAAAAAATGGTGTTACAATGAGTATAGTAGGTTCTCTGACCAATATAACTGAACGTAAGAATGCAGAAGAGAAACTTTATGCAACCTATAATCAATTAAAAGATGCTCATGAAGTACTCAGTTCGGTTAATGAAGAATTAGAAAGGAAAGTTGAAGAAAAAACACAGGATATTAATCAACTGATTATTCAAAAAGATGAATTTATTCATATGCTTGGTCATGATTTAAAAAACCCCATGACTCCGATTTTTACTCTTCTTCCACTTGTTGAAAAAAAGATCGAAGATCCTAAATTAAAAGATATGATTTTTCATGTAATTAAAAATACAAGAAGAATGAAGAATATCATTGATGAGACATTAAAACTTGCTCGTCTCGATGATATCACAATGACAATTGAACCTGTTAAGTTCCTTTTAAAAGATGAAATTCAAAGCATCATTGATGAAAATATGAATTTATTTAATGAGCATAATTTTAAAGTTGAAATTGAAATTGATAAAACATGTTCTGTTTATTATGATAAGAATCAATTCTATGATCTTGTCAGTAATTTTATAACCAATGCTGTAAAATATACTCCGGATGATAGTGTGGGTAATCTTAAAATCCATTCAGACTGCAAAGATGATGAAATAGTCCTTTCTTTTGTTGATTCTGGATGTGGTTTAACAGATGAACAAAAGGAGAATGTTTTTGAAAAATTTTATAAAATCGGTACACCACGAGAAGGAATGACAAGTAGTGGTCTTGGTCTTTCAATTTGCAAACGAATTGTTGATAAACATGGAGGCCGCATTTGGGTGGAAAGTGATGGTCCTGGAAAGGGTTCAAGGTTCTATATTTCAATTAAAAATTTGGTGGAGGATAAAGTGAAATATGGTTGATGAACCTGAAATTATAAAACAACTTCGAGAATCTGAAAAACTTGGCTTTTTACAGAATAAAATACAGAATAGTTATGAAGAGTTAGAGTCAGTTGAGGAATCCTCAGAAAATATATCATATGAAACATTTGCTTTTTCAGAAGATAATAATGTAGAAGACAATATGATGAAAGAAATTTCAGATCAGAAACAAAGTAAGAAAAAATTCTCCTCATTTTTTGATAATTTTAATATAGATATAGGAAAAAATATCTTTGATAGGATTGATGATGGAATATATATTGTAGATCAGCAGTATAATATTCAATATATTAATTCCACAATCAAGCGTGAGTTTGGACCAGTTAATAATCGCAAATGTTATGAGTTTTTCCATGATAGAAACAAGAGTTGCCCATGGTGTAAGAATGCAGATGTTTTAGAAGGTAAAACCATGCATTCGATGTGGCATTCATCTAAAAACAACAAATACTATGATTTATTTGATATGCCAATTGTGAGGTCAGATGGGACAAAATTCAAGTTTAAAATGTTTCATGATATCACAGAACAAATGGAAACCGAAAATTTATTGAAAAAACAAAAAAATCTATTAGAAACAATATTTGACAATACACCAAATATGTTTTATTTAAAAGATACTAATTTAATTTATCGTACTGTCAACAAAACATTCTGTGAATTTGTTGGAAAGAAAGAAGAAGAAATAATTGGAAAAACAGACCTTGATTTATTTCCACAAAAAGAAGCAAAACAATATCATCTTGAAGATAAATCCGTAATTAAGGGTGGAAAACAACAAAGAAAAGAATTGAAAGTTAAAGATAAAGGTGAAATTAAGTGGATAAATGTAGTAAAGTCACCATTAAGAGGTGAAGAAGGGGAAGTAACAGGAGTTATATGCTCTTTATCCGATATTTCTAAAATAAAAAATACAGAAGAAAGACTAATACAAAGTGAAAAAGAAAATGAGGATTTTATTAACAGTGCAGCAGATGGAATGCGTATCGTTGGAAGAGATTTCAATGTAAAAAAAATAAATAGAGCTATGTCGAATCTATCTGGTTTCAACATCAAAGAAAGCATTGGGATGAACTGTCAGAAAATGTTTGGCGCCAAAGATATATGTGGCACAAAAAACTGTTCAATGGTCAAAATTTTAAAGAACGGGAAGAAATACCAGCAGGAATGTAAAAGAAAAAGAAAGGATGGTAGCTATATTTCGACTCTTGAGATGGTTTCCCCTTATAAAGACAGTAATGGGGAGATTATTGGAATAATTGAGGATTTTAGAGATATCACTAAGATTAAAAAAATTGAGGAAAAGATAGCCGAAAGCGAGAGACGTTTTAGAGATATTTCAGAAGTAAGTGGTGATTGGATATGGGAAACTGATAAAGATGGAAGATATACTTATATATCTGGAAAATGTGAAAAAATAACCGGATATAAAGCTACTGAATTAATCGGCAAAACACCTTTTGAACTGATGGATGAAAATGAAGCAAAACGCGTTGGAACAATTTTTAAAGCAATTTTTTCAAAAAACAAAGATATTGAAAATTTAGAAAAATGCATTATTACAAAAAATGGAAATAAACTTTATTTTTTAACAAATGGAAAACCTATTTTAGATAAAAAAGGCAAATTGATCGGATATCGTGGAATCGACAGAGATATCACAGAACAAAAAAAATCAGAAGAGATAATAAAAAGTCAGATTAAAAAATCTGATTTGTTAAATTCAATGATTTCAAAAGGTGGTAAAAATAGTTCTATTGAACAGTTTTTTCAAGATGTCATTGATGAGTTGTTAATGAAAACGAATTTTGATGCAGGTAGTATATATCTTGTTGATGATCAGGGTAAAACAGCATCGATTATTTCTTCAAAAAATATTAATAAAACGTTTTTTGATTCAATTAAAACAATTAAAATTAATACTTCCCCTTATGATGAAATTTTTATTAATAAAAAATCAATTTTCACAGATAGATATGATAAATTACAACCTGAATTTTCAAAAATATCTGGTTTTAGATCCGTTGCTAGCATTCCAGTTCCCTGTAAAGACAAGGTGATTGGGGCGTTAAATTTTGGAAAAATCAAGGATGACAATATTAATAATTCAGAGAAAGAAATACTAAAATCTGTGGCTATTGAGGTAGGGAATATTTACGAAAGAATCACATATAAAAATAATCTTGAAGAGAAAATCGATGAGCTTTCTAAATGGAAAAAGGTCATGATAGGGCGTGAAATTAAAATGAGAGATTTAAAGGAGAAAATTAAGGAATTAGAATCTAAAAAATAAAATCAGATTTAATAATGAACAAACTTTAATAATAAATCTTTGAGGAAAAAATAGAGAATATGTTGGTGTAGAAAATGAATATTTATTCAATACTTCCGTTAATTGCCATATTTGCAAATTTTATTACTTGTTTTTTTGTATTGTATATTAATCCAAAAAACAATCTTAACCGTTTTTTTGGATTTTTTTCATTTTCTCTTGGAATTTGGAGTTTATGTAATTATTTTACTTTTAATGCAATTTCTGTTTCAGAGGCATTTTTTTGGAATAACATAGCAACAATAGGTACAGTATTAACGAGTGTATCTTTATTTCATTTCGTTCTAATTTTTTCAAAAAATAAACTTGCTTTTAATAAAATATTCTTATCTTTAATCTATTTATCTGGTTTCTTTTTAATATTTATTGAGTACACAACAACACTAATCACAACTACCATGTATCGCGCATATTGGGGTTTTACCTGTAACATAGGCCCATTGTATGTTTTACTTTCCATATATGTCTTGATTTTAATTATATCCAGCCTATTTATTTTGTATTTGTATAATAAAAAAACATCTACAAAAGAATTGAAGAAACAAACAGTACTTCTATTTATAGCAATAACGATACCTTTTATTGGTGGCTTAACCACCGAGACAGTTTTCCCAATCTTAAATTTTGAAGTAATACCATTTACTTCATCACTTACTACAATAACTGCCATTATTATTTGTTTTTCAATTTTTAAATATTCGTTTATTCGTTCAAAATCTTATAGTATACAGAAAAAGATAACTATTTCGTTTTTGGTAATTATAGTATCATTAACATTTGTTTTTTCTGTCGTTAATTTTTATTATCAAGATGAACATTTAAAAAATCAGGCAGATTATGAGATTGAATTGATGCAAGATAAATTTAATGTTGTCGTTGAACATGAGATGCAAGGGTTAAATGTAGCATTAGAAGTTATTGTTCAGGATAAGTCATTAATGAATTGTTATCTGGAGAAAAATAGAACAAAGCTATATGATTATGGTCAACCATTATTTCAAAAATTAAAAGAAAAATTTGAAGATACTCATTTTTATTTTATTGAAACAAATGGAACTTGTTTTGTTCGGTTGCATAATAAAGATAAATATGGTGATGAAATAACTCGATTTACTTATTGGGCTGCAAATGCTACAATGAATATTTCATATGGATTGGAACTTGGAAAAACGGCGTTTGCTCTTAGAGTAGTAAAACCATACTACAATGGAAGTCAACATATTGGCTTTGTTGAGCTTGGAAAAGAAATCGATCATTTCTTTACACATTTTAAGGAAGATAGATCTGCAGAATTCGCCATTATCCTTGATAAACAATATTTGGATGAGGATAAATGGGGATCACTTAGAGAGGCTCAGGGGTTAAGAAATAATTGGGACGATCTGGAAGATAAGTTAATAATTATGGAAACAGTGGATGAAATGTCTGAATTAGATCAACCCTGCGTATCATGTTTTATATCTGAAAACGTTGACAAAGTCATTAAGGGAAATTATACTCCAAGTTTAATTCAACATGAGCAAAAAACATATGTATGTGGAGGTTTCCCATTAATTGACGCGGGTAATAGAGAAGTTGGAACAATTTTTGCCTTAATTGATATTTCAAAAAGTGCAATGATTGCTCAAAATGCAAATCTTGTCAATATCTCCTTATCAATTATTCTATTAATTTTTACAATAATCCTTGCGGTATTAATTTCACGAAACATATCCAAACCCATTGAAAACTTAAGTAAATCTGTTAAGAAAATTGAAGCAGGAAATCTAGATATTCAAGTTGAAATAAAAACAAATGATGAAATCGGTCAATTATCATCTTCATTTAATGAAATGGTAAAAAGCATTAGAATTAGTAGTGAAACTCTTGAACAAAAGATAAAGGATAGGACTAATGATCTTCAACAAAAAATTAAAGAATTGGAAGATTTTAAGAAAATAATTGTTGGTCGGGAAATGAAAATGATTAATCTTAAAACTCAAATAAATGAACTAAAATCAAAAGTAAACGAAGAGAAAGGGGATGATTTTCATTAATTTAGCGATTGAATCTATATTTTGGTTGGTCAATATAATAGTTAGTGTGTGTATCGGCATGATTTTTTTATTTCTTTATTTAAAAGATAAAGAAAAGAAAAAACTCATCTTTGTAATAGCATTTATTTCATCAACTATCTCTCATGTTTATTGCTTATTTGGATACAATAATATTGAACAAGGTATCTTGGGATATAATGTATATAACTGGACTGCTATTCCTCTTCTCATTGCTCTTTTTATTGCTTTAAACAGCCGTTTTTTTAAAACAAAAGAAATTTATGATAAAAAGTTTAGTGTTTTTGTTGGTTTAAATCTTCTTTGTTTTGTATTTGCATGGATGCCAATTAATTCTAATATTATTTTAACACCTATAAGACAAATTATTAGCATAGAACTTATTGTCGGTTCTGTTTATTGGTTAATAAAAACACATGATCGATCATATTTAATTTATCTAACCGTCATTTTTTTCTTTATGTTAGGCGGTATAGGTATGGCAAGAAATATTAATTTTTTACCTATGGTAAGTTATCCACTTGCAAATATCTTCATACTATTTCTTTTTGTAAATCCATTTAAAACAATTAATTCAAAAAGTGATGGAATTTCTTCATTTTTCACTCTTGAACAAAAACTGAAAACCTCAGAAAAAAAATACAGACAACTCTTCAACAGCATGCCCGCCTCAATTTGCCTGTTATCAAAAGATGGAACAATAATTGAATCAAATGGTCAAATGGCAAATAATTTTAACTTATCCCCTGAAGAAATAATTGGAAAAAACATACGTGATTTACTGCCACCAGATATTTACAAAGAAAGAAATGATATCGCGATCAAAGTATTAAATAGTGGAAAAATGCAGGAAAATAAGGATGAAAGAAATGGTAAGTATTTCCATAACAGGTATATACCAATTAAAATGGGAGATGAAAATAATATAATGGTAATTGCAAATGATATTACACATGAAAATAAAATTAAAATTGAAAAAGAAGAAAAAATGAGAGATCTAAGAAACACAGAACTAGCAACTCTAAATATAATGGAAGATATGCATGAAACTGTTCAAGATCTGGAGAAGGCAAAAAGTGAGATATTAGAAAAAAACGAGGAATTAACAATTTCAACTGAGGAATTACAAGCAATGAATCAAGAGCTTGATGTTATCCGAGAACAACTTTCTGATATCAATCAAAATTTAGAATATAAAGTAGATGAACGAACAAAGGAAGTACATCGACTTATTGAGATAAAAGATGAGTTTATTAATCAACTCAGTCATGATCTTAAAACCCCAATTACTCCATTGAACACATTACTTCCATTGATACAAAAAAAATGTGAAGATGAAAAAATCAAAGAAATGTTAACTGTTTGTATTGAAAAAGTTAAATATATGAAAATATTAGTTAAAAACACCTTAGAACTTGCTCGTATGAACTCACCAACCCTTGAACTTCAGCAAGATGATATCAATCTTGCAGATGAGGTAAATAGTATTGTTGAAAGTATAAGTTTTAATTATGAAACCAACCATATTCAAATAGAAAATCAAATTATAGATGATATACATCTTAAAGTTGATACAAAACATTTTAAAGAATTATTATTCAATCTAGTAAGTAATGCAGTTAAATTCAATAAGGATAGTGGTACTGTTACGATTAATGCAGAAGAAACAAAAGACAATATGATTCAAATTAGTATAAACGATACAGGAATGGGTATGACAGAGGAACAAGTAAATCATGTTTTTGATGAGTTCTACAAAGCCGATGAAAGTAGACATGATTTTACAGGTACAGGACTTGGACTTTCAATATGTAAAAAAATTGTAGAGAAACATCAGGGAAAAATTTGGATTGAAAGTACAGGTATCGGAAAGGGATCGACAGTTTATTTGACAATACCAAAAGGAACGGATCAATAAAAATATGAAAATTACATAAAATGAACATGGAGGTAGAAGGAGTATGGATAAAAAAGTTTTAGTTGTGGATGATGACAGTTCCATTCGGATGAGTGTACAAATGGTATTTGAGGATGCAGGATATCAAGTTACCCTTGCAGAATCTGGAAAAAATTGTCTTGAGATTTTAAAAAATGGATACAAAGGTATTATTCTCATGGATATCATGATGCCCATTATGACTGGATGGGAAACAATTCAAGCAATAGTTGATCAAAATCTACATGAAGGAAATATAATTGCAATGTTATCTGCAAAGAATGAAGCAGATGAACAATTTGATTCATTGAAGGAATTTATCGCAGACTATCTAAGTAAACCATTTGAAGCTGATGAACTTATAGCAATTGTAGATAAATATGTATCAAATTGATAAACAATTTTAATAATCTACAAAGACAGTTAAATTATTTGTTTTGACCCATGTATAATGTAGATTCCACTTAGTAATATTTAGGAGAAATAGGGGGTTGAATAACACCAATTTGAGATTTTTTTGGCAACTCCTATTTTTTTGCTTTGATTATTATCAATAAACAACCTAACAAAAGTTATCAATAGATAAGTATGGTTAAGCATATCCAAGTCAACCTTTTTTTAAATTGACATAATGGAATAATGCCATGTATTATTTAAATAAGAACAATAAGGAGAATTAAGAGCATCAAAAAATAATATTTAATAAAAAAAAATACGAAAAGAGGTAATATATGAAGAAAAAAATATTAATTGTAGATGACAATGTCGACATTCTCCATACTTTAAAAAGAGGTTTAGAAATATTTAATGATAAATATGAATTAAACTTAGTTGAAAATGGATCCAAATTTCTCGAACAAATGGAAAAAAACAAGAAACCAGATCTAATATTACTTGATATCATGATGCCAGATATCAGCGGATGGGATCTTTTTGCAAAAATCAAAGAAAATGTAGATTGGAGTAATATTCCAATTGTTTTTCTTACCGCAAAAGCAGATGGATTCAGTGTTGGATTTGGAAAAAAAAATGCAGATGCATATATCACAAAACCTTTCGAAATAAATACTATTAAAAAAACAATTGATAATCTCATTAAATAATCAGTATGTCATCAAAACCTTCAAATTATCAAATAACCCATGCTTTTTTACAAAACTTACTTTATAGAATTCAAAGAAGAACTGATGAAGATTTCGCAATTGATGTTATCGACACTGTTGTAAAAAAACTTAAAACGAAAAATGATTTTTTTCAATATATTCACATTATTGACAATAGATCCAATGATGATTTTAACCATCTACAAATAGATACTGAAATAAACTCAATACCCTCAGATCAGTGCTATAAATCAATTAATCAATTATTCATTTCATCAATTAAAACACTTGGTGATGTTGCAAACTTCTTTTTTATTCGTGAATTCAAAAAATCATTAGGTGCAGTTATTGTACGAGATCTCTCAGAAGGTGGAATCAACCTTGACCTCTTGCAATCAAGCTACATACTTGAACAACAAGAAATGTATCATGTAGATAATACTGATCTAATTGAAGATGTCCTTATTACATTAGTAAAAATACTTAATACAAAATATGAAAATAGCGAAACCATTGAAATTTTATTCTCAATTGTTTCAGCTGTTGAAAGAAGATACCCGTTTCTTAAATATGTGAAAATATCAAAATTAACTAATTCAAAAGAATCCCTTGAAATTCGTGTTTATCCTGATATAAATGAAGTATGGTCTCTAAAGATCGGTGAATCAATTCAATCACTTCTAAGAAAAACAAAACAAACAATGCAATATAAAACAGAAAACACATATTTTGAGAAATCATTTAAACAACGCATCGGAAGATCACAACTTACGATTTTAGATCGGATAGGTGTGAATTTCGATAGTTTAAAACATATAACAGAACACAGTTCACAAAAAGAGCTAACAGAAAAGATATTACAATCCATCATACAATTTATAGGGCATAGGACATCAGTAGGATTTGCAGTTTCTCTTATAGATGATATTATTAATTTTCAAAAAGAAAAACATGAAATACTAAAAACGATCCTTATAAACAAAAATCAATACTGCAAAGGAATGGATGCAATAATAGTTGATGAGCAAATCAATGATTATAAACCATATGAACTTGGAAAAGCTTTAAGGGACATCATTCGAAATGCAGGAAAAGATCTCAACATTGAACATAAAATGAAATATATTAATGAGATCAAGAGATACCTGGGAAAAGAGATATTAAAAGAATTTGATACACTTGGAATTAATCTTCATGTAATCGAATTACAATTAAAAGTATGATTCATAAAAGATAAATGTACGTCTTTTTTAATTTCTGATATGAATATTTGGAATAGACAAAATTTAACTAATTACACAAAAAGGATAATAGTCATCAAGTAAATGTAGTCGAAATCCAACAACCAACAAAATAAGTTAATATGATTACTATTACTGCAATTAGTAAATGTTCTAAAATTGGTTTCCAGGGTTTAATTTTCTGTTGTTTTGCTATAAAGTAGCTAAGAACAATAAGGAGAGTTAATCCCCAAATTATACTTATAATTATAGCAGTTGAGAGTTTTGGAAATATAAAAATTGGAAGAATAAATGTTAATGCAAAGATAAATTTTGATAAAAATGTAGCAATTGTAGATTTCCAAATTTCTTTTTCGGAGTGAACATTTTCAGATTCTTCAGATATATGTATCCCCAAAGCATCCGATAATGAATCTGCAATGGATATTGTCAAAATACCTCCAATTATAACTAACGAAGAATTTGTACTTGAATATAGCCCAATCATTAATCCAAGAGTGGTAATCACACCAGAGGTCAAACCAAAGCTAACCCCAACTTTTAATGAACGATCAGATATGATAGCTTTTGAAATGCCTTTATTGGGGAATATCATAAATCATCCATTCAATATCTCTTGTTTTACATTAATATTTCATTTTTAAAAAATGCTTTTCAAAAACTACAACATTTTTCATTTATTCCAATTCTTGTTTATCCTTATATTTCTTATTTGTCTTAGTTTTTCCTTCACCTTCTTTAATATCCTTAGTATTCTGAATGTTTTGTTCTACATTTCGTTGATTTTGTAGGATTTTTTCAAAATCTTCGGATTCCAATACCTGTCTAAGATCCAATAATGTTAGAAGTCTTTTTTCATCAAGAAGACCAACACCTTCAATGAAATCGTGATCAATAGTGCTTGTAATCAATGAAGGTGTTTCACGAATATCGTCACCAGAAAGACGTATCACTTCGGTTGCAGAGTCAACAATCATTCCCACTGTGTTCTCTCCAACTTCTACAACAAGAATTCTTGTATCATCATCTATCGTTTTTGAAGGAAGGCCAAGTTTCACCGCAAGATCATTTACAACAATGATATTACCTCGAAGATTAATAACCCCTTTAATATAGGCCTCAGAGTTTGGAATACGTGTTACTTCTTCCCATCTAATGATCTCTTTAACTTCATTGATATTCACGCCAAACTCTTCACCAGCAACCTTGAAAATAACAAGCTGCTGCTCTCCAAAAGTGTCATCTCCATTAACTTTTTCTTCATTTTTCACACCTGATGTCATATTATCCACCTCATCAAATATCTATAATTCTTCTTCCGATGAATTTATATTTGTGATTTCTGTTTTTTCCTGCGGTTCCAATGTTTCATTCAATGAAGGCTCAAGATCCAGTTGATAATTATTCTGTATTGCCTTCATTTCAGATTCATGTTTCTTTGTTTTTTGATCTGAATCATCAAGCTTAAACTGGGAAACAATAGTTTTCATCTCGTCAGCAACAGATGATAACTGCTGAGCAGAACTTGATACTTGCTGCATTGAAGCTGATACTTGCTGCATAGCAGAAGAAGCTTCTTGACTACTGGATGCATTTTCCTGAGCAGCAGAAGCAACTTCATTAGTAGCATCATTCACCGATTCTACAATTGATGGAAGATTCTCAAATGATTTAACTGCTTCCTGAATCCCTTCACTTCCCTCATCAACTTGCGTTGAATTATCTGCCATACTTTTAACAGCACCATCAATTTCACTTTGAATATCTGAAATAAGATCTCGGATTTGATTCGTTGCATTACCAGAATCCTCTGCAAGTTTACGAACTTCATCAGCAACTACTGCAAAACCTCGGCCAGATTCACCAGCACGAGCTGCTTCAATTGCAGCGTTAAGAGCAAGCAAATTAGTCTGCTCTGAAATCTGGTTTATTGTATTAACAATATTGCCAATTTCCTTGGATTTTTCTCCAAGAGCCTCAATTTTATCTACACCATCCTTTGTTGTTATCTTAATGATACCCATCTTTTTACTAACATCAGCAGCAGCTATCTTACCACTCTGAGCAGATTCACTAGCTTTCTTGATTTCCTTAAGAACAACATTTGTCTGATTTGCAGTAGTGCTTGAACCTTCCGCTATTTGCTGGATTGTGTAAGCAGTTTGTTCAACCGATGCATTTACTTCCTCAGCAGAAGATGATAGTTCTTCAGCAGCAGCAGCAGTTTCATTTGCCCCCTCTTTAATTGTTACAACTATATTTTTCAGATTTCCAGTCATCTTTTTAAATGAACCAATAAGAGTGTTGATATCCCCTTTTGCGTTTATCTCAACTTTTTGACGAAGGTCACCATCAGCGATAGTTTTAGCAATATTTGAAAGTTGATAAACTGGTTCTGCAACATTTTCAAGCATTGCATTAATTGCATTTCCCATCTGTCCAATTTCATCTTTTGTTTTTACGGTTGCTCGAATACTCAGATCACCTGTTTCAGCCATTTTCATTGCTTCATTTGCAATGGTTTTAATTGGATTGACAATACTTCTTGTGATAATCAAACCAACGAATGTTATGGCAACAGCTGCAATTAAAGTAACAAGAATGGTGTTTGTTAAAAGACTAGTTGCCGCAACCTCAGCTTCTGTTGCTGCTGCAAATGAGGCCGCAAAAGCTTCCGACTCATCAATTTCTGCAACCATAACCCAATCCATTAATTCCATATAAATACAATAACCTAGGACTGGAACTCCACCAAGTTCTGCTGAATATAATCTTCCTTTTGTATCAGCATCAACTTTACTTGTATAATCGCCATATGGGGTTCTTTCTGAATATTTATTTTTTGAGTCAAATGCTGATTCAACACCTGTAGTTCGAACTTGAATATTTGAATCAAGAAGTGTATCTGTTGTGGAAAGTCTTGAGTTACTACGGAATAGATAGTCACTTCCAACAAGGTATGTTTCTCCACTGTTTCCAAGTCCATTTGCTTTTTGCATGATTACGTCTATTGCCTCTTGACCGATTTGAAGAGCAACATGACCAATGTTTGCACCATTACTGTCTTTTATAGGGGCAACAGTAAACAATGCAGCATTATCATTATTGGGTGCATAAGAATCCGTGTCGCTGATTACAGCACCAGATATTGCAGTTTTCCATATTGTTTTAAGATGAGTATTTGCATCGTTAAGATTTGTACCAAAATCAGAGTCCCTAGTGACTGAGAAAATAACTTCTCCTTCTCCACAAATAAATAATAAATTATAATATCCATGTTGATCTATATAATGTCGAAAATAATCATAATATTCATCATAAACAGCTTTATATTTTATATTGCCTGCAGAATATAGGTCGCGAGTACTAACTCCATCGACATGTCTTACTTCTGAATATGCCTCATCAATTTCAGTTAATGCAGTAATAACTGTAGGGTTTTCTGCAAGAACTGATGCATCTCCAAGACGTTCATTAAAAAAGTCACTGATCCACGAATATTTTGTTTCACCAATCGCTTCAAGTTGTGCATAAGCTGTGTTTTCTAAAGCTGCTTGATTTTGTGAATTCAATTCATGCATAGAACTACTAGCATTTGAGTAAGCCATCGCTCCAACAATACAAAGTGGTATAAGACTCATCGCCAGAAACAGACTTATAACTTTAATCTTTAGAGATATTCCTTTTATTTTGTTTGTTGATCTATTAGTTCCTGCATGTTTATATTGAAATTTTTTTCGCAGTTTGCCTTCCATTTTTCCCATCCTCTTATTTTTTTAATCTTTTATCTATTTAATTGAAGTAGCATATATAGTTCATAAGCTAAGAAAACTAAACATAGTAAGTCACCATTAAACCCAACCTTATATCAAATTATTCAAGATCTTTTTAGATAGAGATTGTTTTATTTGACTTATAAAATAATCAAATACGTTTGTAGATGAAATTTACTATCCATCAATTTTGCAGCCCAATCCAACTATTAATGGAAAAATAGAACTATTATATTATATATAGATATTGCGATTTGTGGAAAAATTACCACTTAATACATTTTCATTTCAGATATCAAATGACTTGATATTTCATTTTTTCATTCTGACATTTTAACACTATGTGGAAGTACTCAGCGCATCGTACACTTTTTTTTATCTAACTTGATTTAATGATTGAAAGGTCAATATCATTTACTGTTTCGTCAATTTCATAATCATATCTCTTGATGTTTCGAACAACTAGTTTATGATCTTTGTAACAAATCGT
>NJDG01000042.1 GCA_002254885.1 Thermoplasmatales archaeon ex4572_165 | reverse complement strand
CTAATTTAGAAAGCATAGTTTAGATGTGTTAACAAAAAAAAAAAAAAAGATTTTTTTAGAGTTGAAATATTTTAGTGATATTTATATACATTTGATATTCTTTTACAAAGAACATGACATCCATGTTTACTTTTTGTTTCTGCAAATTCTGTGTTTGCAGTTGTTGCAACAATTCCATTTAAATTTTTTATTGTATACATCCATGTATATTTCATGTTTACGATTTCACCATTTATCGTATCGAATTTTTTCACTATTTAATCGTACTTGCAGATTACTGAAACTATTATAATGATTAAACTTATGTCTATAAAAATTTATTAAAACATAATGTATCATAACAACCAAACTCAATATTCATTGATGGTGAAAATTTGAAAAAAAATGAAATTATTAAAGATAATTTATACCCCTGGGGCGGTGATTTTACAACAGGCAATTATCAAAATAATGTCGCATTGATAGCTCTTAACATTAATTACATTCCACATTATGATATTGCAATATATGGGAAATTAAAAACAGAAAACATTGGCATTGAAAAGATTATAGCAAATGTGATATCAAACCCTTTTATTAGATTCATAATAATATGTGGCGGTGATATACGAGGCCATAGATCCGGAACATCACTTATTTGTTTACATAAAAATGGAATTGATGATAATAATCGTATCATCGATGCACCGGGTGCAATTCCATATATTGAAAATATCAACAAAAAAGCAATCACTCGTTTTCAACAACAGATAGAAATCATTGATCTAATTGATGTTGTTGATGAAGAGGTCATCAATGAATCAATTAAAAAATTAATAGATAATAAAACAGAATCTTTTGGAAAGCCCTTTATAGCAATCCAGATGGTTAAAGAATCAAAACAATCAATTGATGATACCAGAGCTTTACATTCAAAAATTAAAATTAATTATTTAGGTAAAATAGAAAAAAGAATGTGAAAATTATGTTCTCATTTACAAAAAAACAAGAAGTTTTACAAATTGGAAATATTTCTATTGGTGGTCAACCTGGCAGGGTTCCAACTGTTCTAATTGGTGGATTATTTTTTTCTGGAAAACCTGATTTTTCCGATGCGAAAGAAGACATAAACAAGATGATTTCAATAAGTGAAAATACAGGTAATCCTGCAATCTGTGATTTTTTCATTAAAAAAACTGAATACATTGATGATATTCTTTCATTTATATCTTCTACAATTCCTGAAAAACAGCCGTTTTCTATTGATGTAACCGACCCCAATGTTAAAGTTTCTGTTTTAAGTAAACTTGATGAAATTGGATTATTAAATCAAACGATATATAACTCAATTCATGTTGGAATAACAGAAGGGGAATTAGATGCATTAAAACAGCATTGTCCAAATACGGCCATTCTTGTTGCGTTTAATCCAAAGGATACATCCCCTGATGGTAAAATAGAGGTTCTTGAAACTGGCGCACATGTGACTAAACAAGGGTTATTTTCAATTGCAAAGGAATGTAATATAAAAAACATTTTAGTCGATACAGCAGCTCTTGCACCTGGTCAAAATAGCGGAGGATCAATTGCAGCTCTTCCAGTTATCAAAGAAGAATATGGCCTTCCAACAGGATGTGCTATTCATAATGTTGTAGAAAAATCCACATGGCTAAATAATTTTTCTGATGCTAAAGGGATTGTCGATGTTGCATCAAATATAAATATCCCCCTTTACGGAGGTGATTTTGCTATTTTTGGATCAGTAAAACATGCAAACAAGGTGTTTCCAATTATTGCATGGCAGGACATCCTTATCTCAGAGTATGTTGATCAGTATTTTGGTGTAAAACCATCTGAAACTCATCCACGGAGGATGTTTTATTGATGAATGAGGCTGTCGAAACAACAGTTATTGGTTCTTATCCTGTCTCATTAAATACTTTAAAAATGATGGACGATTATTCTAATGGCGTTCTTCCCTCATGGAATCCATATATTAAACATGCTGTATCATCGATGAGTGATGCAGGTATAGACCTGATTTCTGATGGTCAAACACGTGATCCTTTTATCAACATTTTTGCAAGAGGATTTCAAGGTTGCAGGATTCGTAGTAGAGCAGAAGTTATTGGCCCCGTTGACCTTGTCAAACCTATTACAAAAAATGACCTTACTTATGTTTCATCCATTATTCCAAAGGATAAAAAGATACTTGGGTTACTTGTAGGACCTTGTACTTTAAGTGAATCTGTTGTAGATTATTTTTATAATGATAAAAAAGAGTTGGCGTTTGCATTTGCTAATGCATTAAAAAAAGAGTTAAGAATAATTGAACCTCTTGTCGATATGATCAGTATTGATGAGCCATTTTTTTCAAATATTTACCCTGAATATGCAAAAGAATTAATTTCAAAGGTTCTAGATGGGGTGTCATGTAGGACTCGAATGCATGTATGTGGTGATGTTTCATCAATTGTTCAAGATATTGTAGATTTTCCTGTTGACATACTCTCTCATGAGTTTAAAGCAACACCCACCTTATTTGATGTGTTCTCCGAACATCCTTCAGATATTGGTATCTGTCTTGGATGTGTTCGATCAGATAGAAAAGAAATAGAACCAGTCTCTGAAATCATTACACATATTGAAAAGGGAAAACAGGTTTTTGACTCAAAGTTAAAGCAGTTAGCACCGGATTGTGGTTTACGTATGCTTCCTGAAAAAAACGCATTATCTAAACTTAGAAACCTTGTTTCAGCTAAGGAGAAAATATATGGATAGAAAAGAAGTACCATTGGTTCAGGCAAAAAAAACAATGGAAAAAGATTTGGTATTGGACCCAAAAGGATTTTTTGTTATTGAAGTTAGAGACAATGCAATTTTTGTTGAATATTATAATAATGTATACAAAAATGATCGTATTGTTTCAGGCAATATAAAAAAAGTTTTTAAGGGACAAAAGGCAGATGAACTTTGTGATACGATTGCAGACCATGTTCCAGATTTATTACCTGGCCATTATCTTTATCTAGGTAGAGAGTTAAAGGTTGCTGAGCAAGCATTAGAAGGAAAATCATTTTATGAACAAGGTGGATGTTAAGTCTTTTTGATATATCCTAGGTTATAATCAAAATAATATCTAAGCGTTTAAATCAGAGTATAAAACAAATAGTTTATGAATATGTATCTTATAATAACCATATATAATGACTAGAAAAAAAACTCGATTTATTCTTACGATTCTTTTTGTACTTTCATTAGTGTTTTCTGGATGTATTCAACAAACAAAGACACCTGTTGATATAGAAAATCAACAAATATTAAATAATCAGTTACAACAATCCACGATCATAGCAGGATCTTATCTTACACATATGACTAATGATGAGGGAATGATAACCTATGAATATGATCCTTTCACCAATATTTCATCTTTTGAAAACTATAATATTTTACGTCATTCAGGTACTATTTATGCAATGATGCAAACCTTTAACGAAACAAAAGACCCATTACTTCTTCAAGCAGCACAAAGAGCTATAAGTTTTCTTATCAAGCAAATTAAACCATTCAATGAATCATATTGCATTGTATATAACGATGAGGTTAAATTAGGTGGAACTGCTCTTGCAGTAATTGCTCTTGTTGAATATACTATCGTAACTGGTGATCAAAAGTATCTTTCAACAATGAATAAACTTGCAGATTATTTACTATTATCTCAAAAATCCTCAGGTGAATTCATCAGTAAACGTTATTATTCCACAGGTGAAATCAGCGATTTTGTATCTGGTTATTACCCGGGTGAAGCATTACTAGCGCTCTGCCGACTATATTCATTAACACAAGATACTAAACTACTTGATTCTGCTGTATCTGCGGCTCAATATCTTATTTTAAATCGTGATGTGAATCTTTCAATTGATCAACTTAACCATGATCATTGGTTACTTATGGCATTAAATGATCTTTATCGATTTAAACAAGATCAGATTTATCTGGATCATGCAAAGAAAATTAGTTTAGCAATATTAGGATTTCAAAGAAATGAATATGATCGATTTTCTGAAAATGAATCATGGATTGGAAGTTATTACACACCCCCTCGGTCTACTCCAACGGCCACTAGATCAGAAGGTTTGATTGCTTCATATCATTTATTCAATGATTTCTCAGAAAATCAAACATTCCTTAATTCAATTGCCTATGCAATTAATCTAAGTATTAATTTCCAACTTCAAATGCAATATACAAATGAAACTGTAAATAATCTTAATCATTCACCTCTTGGTATTGGTGGTTTCAAGGCTTCCTTTACTGATAATACTATTCGCAATGATTACGTTCAACATAATATCTGCGCAATCATTGGTTTTTATCATCTTCAAAGATCAGATGAATCTTTTAATCAAAACATTATTATGTTTCAAAATACGATACAAAACCCTATTTTAAATTGTGATATCCTTGAAATTTCTATGATTAAAGGTTCTGAATTTTTAGTATCAAATCAAAGAACTGAAGGTAATTTTAATTATGAATATGATTTTGTTAGTCAGGCTCAAAGTTTAGATGATAATGAAGTTAGGCAAGCAGGTGCATTATGGGGTATTTCATTACTTTATAAAAAACAGCCAAATACCAAACTTTATGATTCTTTTCTAAAAGGATATAACTTCTTTAAAAACCATACGACGAAAGGATCTAATGATACTCAATGGATTATTTATCCATCTGATGATTCATATGGTAAAACAGGAACTGTTGCTCTTGTATGTCTTTCAATTATTGAATTTCTCCGATCTTCTGAAATTATTGATGATTCATTGAATACATCACTTCGTTTGGATCTTGATTTTTACTTAGATTTTTTATTATCAGTTCGTATGGAAAACGGATTGTTTCATCAAAACTATTATTATAATGGCACTGGTTTTGGTTCTTCTTCACCATATTTTGATGGTGAAACATTACTTGCTTTATGTAAAGCTTATAATTATATGAATAGAACAGATCTTAAACCTTATATCATTAAAATTGCTCAGAAATGTCATCAAAGTTATATCATTGAAGCATTACAAATTGATGAGGATTCTTCAACTACAAAAGGATTTTTTCAATGGGGCATCATGTCTTATTATGAAATACTACAGACAAATTGGGAAGGTTTAGATGATTATTCAACAGTCATTATTAATCTTGCAGATTGGATGATTGATGTTCATAATACTCTTGATCGGACAAGAAATACTGCATATGCATATGAAGGCATTATTCATGCTTATGTCGTTTCAATTGATATTAATGATCAATTTCATAAGCAAAAATTTAAGCAGGTCATTGATATCGGACTATACAAGCTTACAAGCTGGCAGGTTGGTGGTCCTTTACAAAATCAATATCTTTTAAATCATCCTACTTCCGATTCTTTTGCTATTGGTGGAATTATGAATCATAAAGAGGAACCGTTTCTACGAATCGATGTTACTCAACATCAAATGCATGCAGTAATCCTTGCATTAACCTATGTATATGACTGCTAAATTGATAAAATAACAATAATTCATTTTTTATTTTGATATAATAGCATTACCGTTGACATGTATTTCTTGTTCACCGTTTGAATAGCGGTATGAAACATTCTTAATTGTTATCTGATCTCCTTTTTTGTATTGTTGGATATTTTTGACTTGTTCATTCCAACAGACAATGGTTTGTATCTTATTTTGTGTTTGCAAAAGGATTTTTGCGATGAATCCTTCTGTTCCATCTTCTTTGAAAAAAATATTTGTTGGTTGAATTGATTCTATTTTCCCCATGATTATTTGTTTTTCTTTAGGGTGAACTTTCTTATTTTTTGGTCTTGTACATTCAGAGATATTTACTTTGCTCCAACGTCCAACATTGATTTCCACCCCATTATATCCCTTTTTTGAATATCCATTAATAACTGTTATCATTGAACCATTGTGCATAAGTTCTTCTTTGATTAAACCAGTATCTTCATTCCACAAAATAACAGGAATGCTGCCGGTTTCATCAGTTAAGATAAATTTTCTTAACTTTCCCGTGCTTTTATTTTTCCGTATGAATGTTTTTGTTTCTGATATCTCAGTTATACCCCCACTTATTGTGGATTCCATTCCCGCATGAATATCCTTTATACAAGTGGTGCTTTGTTTATTTCTTTCCAGTTCATCAACTATAAGATAAGCAATCACTTCTTCTGTAAAGAGATTATCATATTGTTTTTTTCTTTGTTGAATCTCTTCATTAAACTCTTTTTGTGTTTTGAGATCTTTTATTGAATCATGGTATTTTTGAATATTTGCTTCCATCCAATATACAGAGATAATTTTCTTGTTTTTAAATCCGTTGAAATATTTATAATAATATCTTTAATTAATTTGAATAAATGATTGATAAATATATCGATTTTTGATTTTGTTAAATTTCAATGAAAGATACAAAAATTGTTCAATATTTTATTATT
>NJDG01000016.1 GCA_002254885.1 Thermoplasmatales archaeon ex4572_165 | reverse complement strand
CTCAATCTTCCTTAGATGACAATTATGCTGTATTTGGCATTGTAACAGAAGGAATTGATATCCTAAGATCAATTGCATCAGTGAATACAACAACAAAAAATATGATGCAAAACTGGCCTGTTGAAGATGTTATAATCAATAGTATCAGAATTAGAATTTAATCATTGACAAAAAATGCATTATTAACGATTAATATGGATAGAGATTATAAGCAATAGAGTTCCTTAAAACATTAAATTAGAGATTGAATAAATGAATAAAAAGCTAATAACAATTGGAATGTCACTAATTATTCTATTAGTTGTATATGGTGGATGTACTGAAAAACAACCAATATCTGTTGATGATAATTTTGAACTTGTGTCATATTCTGTTGAATCCTGGAAAGACCGTACGAATGGATCTCAAGAAATTCAAAAGATTGGCGATGGTTTTCTCCATAATAACAGTGTTAATGAATATAGGATAATTGGAATAATTAGAAATAAATCTGAACAAAATGTAGATATTAATTTAACAATGAAATTTTATGACATTCAAGATATTTACCTAGATTCAGCTTCAGTGATATTAAGCAATATTTCACATTTGTTAGATCTATCGTTTTCATATGAAGTTAATAATAATGTTTTTAGTTCAAATTATATCGAAAACTTTGATAAAGTTGAGAAAGTACTTATTGAGTTGAAAGAGAAATAGAAAATAAAGAATTCAATTTGATCATTTTTTAGGTATATCAAATAATTTTGTAAAAACATGCTTTAAAATTTTAAGTGAGAAATGTATATTAGCGTTAGTTCATTTCTTGACTTAAAACTACGGGAATATTTAACAATTCAATTAGGTAATAAATTATTAAAATATGGTTCTAATCCCAAACAGAAGAGAGAGTATGCGGACGCCGGGAATCGAACCCGGGCTGAGGGCTTGGAAGGCCCTAATCATAGCCTCTAGATCACATCCGCATGATTTGGGAATAAAACAACTAATTTCCCTTTGTTTTTTTTTATTGAATAATAACGCCCTTGATAATAGTTTCTATGATAAAATCGAAAAAAAGAAAAAAAATTTAGACTATGTCAAAGTAGGGGCCTGTCTTTTTAAACTTTCTAAAAGGTCAAAAGTTAAAATGGGTGTCCAATGAGCACTTGTTTCGCCATCTGCAAAGGATATTGAAAAAACACCTGTTTCGGGTTCTGCAACCCATTGCCACCATGTTTTCCAATCTTCTCTAAAAGAAAGAATTAATTTCCATAAAGGATCATATTGGCCATGATAAACAGATCGTATTAAAGTTATTGAATTTATTAAATCTATTTTTCCCCAACTATCTTCTAACCCGATACTTAATGCTTTATAATGTAACCATACAGCAGCCCAGGGTTCACCATTTAATAATAATCGCAAGTAACAGTTAAGTTGATTTGGTTTGTAAATATCTCTTTGTTCTTTTGCAAGGTCGGGGTCAAGAAAACAATTTGAACGTCGTACAACATCTTTAATAGCCCAAAATGGCTTAATTTGTTCTACTGGATCATCCCAGGTACCTGCGTAATATTTATTTGCAGTTGTTTCAACAGCATATCCAACTGGAACTTTCGCATCAGATATTATAAAATTGTAGCCATAAGTTTTATCTGAAGTCAAAATATCAATGGCATCATCAATAGTTGATGCGGAATAAAGCGCTTCAAAGATACGAATGCCCATAGGTTCACCTATATCTGTTTGATCATTATTTTCAGACCACATATTGCTAATTGCAATTCCTTGTTCGTTCATTCCATCTTCAACTACATAACCTGCAAATGAAGGATAAGTAAATGCATAGTAATCATCTGGATCTGCAATGATAATAATTGGATAGTCTTGAACATAAGAACGTGTAATTGGATCTTCAATTGATAACGGAAATTCAAGACTTCTTGCATGTATTAGCCCACCTGAATATGTGGCATCACCCCATGCTGAAAAACTTGAACAACGATGAGTATACGCAGCTCCTTCTGCAACCCATATACATGCAAAATCATCAAATGGTATACTTAAAGCATCTGCAGTTCCTTGAATGTAATCTTTTACTTCATTTGTGATAAATGATTCTTGTTTTTTCCATAATTGTATAAGTTCAGATTTTCCAAAACCTTGTTTTTCATAATATGATGTGAATGCACGATAATTAATCAAAAATTCATTTTTCATTAAGGATCCAAGTTGAAAACCCATTTCATAAAAAGTGCCATTGATATAAAGAAGAGATACCTTATTTTGGTTAAGTCTAACTCCACCGTTTTCACCATAGATCAATCCCTCATTACCTATTGGTTTTGCATCAATATCATCACTAATTATTGATGGTTGAATGAGTATTGTTGATAAAAATATGAATAATATCGTAAGTGAAATACTTCTTTTCATTTATATTTCCCCCAATTCTATATATAATAAAGGTAATTAATAGTATATAATGATTTGTTTCAATAAATGCTTTTACGAATCGCTAACATCATAATCCTCGAAAATCGGTTCTTGAAAAAACCTAAGATCAATATGGCTCCAATCATCTTCATCATTTGGTCCATGAGATCCATCAGAATAGTCAAGATAATATACATTTATTTTATGATAATTCATGACGCTTTGATAATCTTCCCAATAATTCCAAGCATCAATTCGTTCTATCCATTTTTGTATTGGCGGTAAATCATTTCTTCCAGCCATAGAAGCATTATCAATTCCAGCACAGTATTCAGGTATAAGGCCCATAGAATGACCTAGTTCATGCATAAGAACAACACTATGAGCCAGGCGCATTAATCGTTCTGTTGTCGCTGAGGGCATATAGACATTTCTAAAATATTGATTATTACTAGGTATCGTAATAACATCGGGCCATAATTTATGATCTACACAAAAATTCCATCCGCAATCATGAAGAACGAGTACATATCGAAAAATTCCTTTCCGTTCATCAGCGAAATGATATTTATAAAAAGAAGAGGCCATGCCTGAAAATGGTCCAACATGTGTTTCAGAGAATGGTAGATATTCTCCACCACCATTTGTGAATCCTGATGGCCAACCATCATCAATATGAATAGCAATATGATGATCAATAAATGCATCCATAAGAATCCATTGTGATTCTTTATGAAGAATATTATCTTTTGCAAATAACCCCGGTCCCTTTTCCATGAAGTCTACTTCAATAAAAATTTCTTTATAATAAGGGTTAGCAGTCCATTTTCTCATTGTATATTCTTCAATATTTTGTAGACCGTCTTCATCTGGATCTAAAATTGTATGATTATCAAATATAAAAGGGTCATATCCCCATTTCCATTCCCAAGATGTAGGGATACCATCACCATCAGGATCTAATCTTGAATCATCAATGTATGGGTCTGTACCTAGAATATTATTTTCAGTCCAAAAGGGGATGTTATCATTATCATTATCTGTTTGAAATACATTAAACCATATTTCATATGTATCGCCGATATAGTGACCATATCCATCTGAATCATTAAAAGAATCATCGCCCGACCATCGACCTGTTTTGAAATTATATACAATACTAAATGATTCCTTGATTACTTCATCTTTTCTAAGGAGTTTCTTTTCGATATCAATAATTTCGATTTTAATTTTAGTTTCAATGGTCTCATTTTCAACGTGGCGATATGCTTCCCAACCGACATAACCTGTATCCCATGTTGTAATCTCATCGCTTGTCCATTCAGCATTGTTCATTTGGGCAGTATAGTAGTAACATGGATTTGTTTTCCAGGATGTACCAATTTTTCGAAAGTTATCTTCAATTCCTCGCCTGTGAATCCTTTGTATTTCAAGAGCAACTGCTTGTTGTATAGAATCAGGGCTTATAGTATCATTAAAAAGGGTATTATCAATAGGATCTTCTTGACTGTCCTGATCTAAATTTTGATTTATTGAAAAAAGGTAAATTGAAATTAAAACAAAACTTAACATTATAAGAAAACTACTGATTAGTAGTATACGTTGATTTTTTTTAAATATATTTTTTTTCATTTGCCTCTGTAAATTATAATTAATTTTTATTATTTATATTAATATTAATAATTATCATTATATATGTATTTTATGAAAAAAATATTTCATTTTATAGTGTTTGAGGTAGATAAAGCCATTTATGGACCTTTTTGACACTTACGTGATAGTAATTTCTTATTGCTTTTGGAAAATGTTCTGATATTTCCTGAATGATCTCATGGATTTGATTTGTGTTTTTTACATGAAATTCTAATTCAAGATGAGATTCTCCCGTGGTTGTATCAATATTGATTAAATGTGGATTTGAAGAAATAAAGTCAATTATGTGATTTCTAAGATTAAATTTTCTTAATAAAATGTAAACTTTATAATCTTGATAACCAAGTTTTGAGATATCAATTTCCGTTCTAAATCCTTCAATAACTCTGTTTTCTTTCATTTTTTTGATTCGATATCCTATTTGACGGGATGAAACATTTAATGAATTTGCAAGATATGTTAATTTAATTTGTGCGTTAGGGCTCAATGCATGAAGAATTTTATATTCCAATGGATCAAGATTAATATATTCTGTATTTGATCGGATTTCAATAGTTTTTTTATATGTTCGTTTTTCTTCAATTAGATAAGATGGAGGAAAATGCATTTCATTTAGATAAAATGCTAGTGATTGTTTTTCAAAATAATGACCAAATTTATTTTGAATTTCTTGCCAAATAAAAAACATCTTTCTAATGTCTCTTAATCCAAATAATACAGATAGATCAAATGGTCCATATGTTGAAACAACGATAAAGGTATATTTATTATTCACAAAATAATTAATAATTTCATTTTGAATTTCAGGGTTGACATATTGATAAACAAAATGGAAACGTGGTGCAATAAAGCCAAGTTTATATAAATCAACAACAGTATAATAAGATTTAATAATGCCCATATTTGTCATTCTTTTAATGCGGTATGCAACAATACTTTTTGCAAGACCAACTTTTTTCCCAAGGTTTGCTAATGAATGTCTGCTGTTTTGATCTAATTCATAAAGAATTTTTTTATCTTTTTTATCTATTCCTTTCACACTATAATATATGTCTATACATATTAAAAACATTTGTGCTAATTGTACATAATAACCAATAAATGTAAATATTTTATGTTTTTTGAAAGAAAAAATAAGCTATTTTTTTTATTTTTCAAAAAATATATCTGAAATATCAATCAATTATTACAAGAAATTGTCCAATCGTACAAAAAACGAATCACATTTTATAAATAGTTAATTTAACATTTTATATTTTAATTAAATAGCCTTATAAAAGGAGGGGAAAATTCTCCCTTTAGTAAAATATTAATTTTCCCTTTTTCCCCTCCTTATAACATCATTTTGTTATAATTTTTATTGTATTCTTGGTATTATGATATTATTCAATTAGTTCTATTCGTGCTTTTCCAATTACAAGATGTTTATTTACTTTTTTAATATAGATGTAATCATCTGAACTGACATTTAACTCATCAAACCAATGTTCTTCAATACGATCAATAATATCTTTTGAGGTTCCTATCTCTATTTCATTATCAATTATTTTCGTTTTTTCAACCATCATATATTCCATCCATTATCCAATATTGTATAAAATAAATAATAAAATAATATTTTATAAACGTTATTAAAAAATAAAAAAATAGAAAAATTTGTATAAATCTTTCTGATTTTGAATTATACTAAATTGAAAAAATTAGCCAAAACCAATAAGAAATGACCATTCCTGAAAGCCCATATACAAAAGTTGTTATTACTGCATCCAGAGCTTTTTTTGAGAATTCAAACATGCATCATCCACCAATATTAGAATAAAAACAAATACTTAAAATACCTTTTTTGCTTGTGCATATATAAAGGTATATCCGCCTGCCCCTTGAAGTGTAAAAATTAATCATTATATCTTTAATTTTCTCTACTTTATTTCACAATATAAAAACTTTAAACATTTAATAACAAATATGTTAATTATTCTGTTTATATTTATATATGTCACCATTGTCATCTTACGATAATAATTTTATCTTAATAAAGCCAAAAATAGTATTTAAAACAAATAAAATATAAAAAAAAGGATGAAAAGTTTTTTTATAAACTTTTATCATCATTTACTTCATAATCAGCATCTATTGTAGATTCGTCATTTGGATGCCCTTGCCAACTATCGCCAGATTGTGGATCCTGAGATGGATCTTGTTGTTGAGCTTGTGCCTGCTGTGCTTTTTGCGCTTCTTCCTGATAAATACGACCACCAATCTCTGAAAGAATCTTTTGAAGAGCTTCTGTTTTCTCTTTGATATCATCACTGTCATCCTTTGTTAAACTTTCTTGTAAGTCTTTTAAACTTTCTTCAATGCGACTCTTTTCATCATTAGTAATTTTATCCTTTAAATCTTCCATGGTTTTCTGTGCAGTATGAACCATTGCATCGCCAGAATTTCGAATTTCGACAGTTTCTTTTCTTTTCTCATCTTCTTCTTTATGCGCTTCTGCCTCTTCTTTCATCCTATCGATTTCATCATCTGAAAGTTTTGTAGAACCTGTAATTTTAATAGATTGCTCTTTACCAGTACCAAGATCTTTTGCAGTAACCTGTAAAATACCATCAGAATCAATATCAAAAGATACCTCAATTTGAGGGAGGCCACGAGGGGCAGGAGGAATCCCATCTAGATGAAATCGACCAAGACTTTTATTATCATATGCCATAGGGCGTTCTCCCTGAAGAACATGAATTTCAACATTTGTCTGATTATCAGCAGCTGTTGAAAATGTCTTACTTTTCTTTGTAGGAACTGTAGTATTGCGAGAAATCAATTCTGTTGCAACATTTCCAAGAGTCTCAATACTTAATGTCAAAGGTGTTACATCCAAGAGAACAATATCTTGTTCTACATCTCCAGAAAGCACACCCCCTTGAATTGCAGCGCCAATTGCAACACATTCCATAGGGTCAACATTTCTTTTTGCTTTCTTTCCAAAAATCTGTTCAACTTTTTTCTGAACATATGGGATTCTTGTTGTTCCACCAACAAGTACAATATGATCAATATCTGATGGTTTTAATTTTGCATCTTTTAATGCTTGCTTACATGGTTTATCTGTTTTATCGACAAGCGGTGCAATAATTTCTTCCACTTTTGCACGTGTTATTTTCATTTCAAGATGCTTTGGTTCATTATCAACAACTGTTAGATATGGTAAATTAATATCAGTTTGCATCTTTGAAGAAAGTTCTTTTTTTGCTTCTTCGGCTGCTTCCATTAAGCGCTGTAAAGCCTTGATGTCCTTTTTCACATCAACTTTATGTTGTTTTTTAAATTCCGCTGCAAGAAAATCAACAAGAGCTTCATCCATATCGGATCCGCCAAGTTTAGTGTCACCATTAGTTGATAAAACCTCAAAAACTCCATCACCAACATCCATTAATGTAATATCAAAGGTTCCACCACCGAAATCATATACTGCAATTGTATGATCTCCTTCTTTTTCAAGACCATATGCAAGAGATGCAGCTGTTGGTTCATTAATGATACGTTTAACATTTAAACCTGCAATTTTCCCTGCATCTTTTGTTGATTGTCGTTGATCATCATTAAAATATGCAGGAACTGTAATCACAGCATCAGAAACTGGTTCACCAATGTATTCCTCTGCATCTTTTTTAATTTTTTGTAGAATATATGCACTAATTTGTTCGGGTGAATATTTCTTTTTATGAAGTGTGACTTTTTCACCAGATCCCATTTTTCTCTTAATACGATGTACTGTTCCTTCTGTATTAGTAACTGCTTGTCTTTTTGCAGTTTCACCAACTAAAAGTTCTCCCTCTTTTGTAAATGCAACGATTGAAGGGAAAAATGTGTTTCCCTCAGCACTTTTAATAATTGTTGGTTTCCCTGCTTCCATTACTGCTACTTCTGAATTTGTAGTTCCTAAATCAATTCCTATAATTTTACTCATTTATCTCTTCCTCCTCACATTTCTTTTTTGCAACAATTACATGAGCTGGTCGAAGAACATAATCTTCAACCAAATAACCTTTTTTTATTTCTTCGATGACTATATTATCTTCAGTATCATCTAATTCAATAGTTGATACAGCATGATGTAATTCATGATTAAATGATTTCCCAATACATTCAATATATTTGATTTTTTCTGATTCAAAAAATTGTTCTAATTTATTGACAAGTATACGTAATCCTTCTTTTGGATTTTCATCATCTAATGCTTGTAAAAATAATTCTTTAAAGTCTAATATTTCTGATAAATATATTTTTTTTATTCTTTGTTCATTTGATTTTTTTTCTTTTTCTACCCTTTTTTTGTAGTTATCAAAATCAGCATAACATCTAAGAAGCTTATCTTTTTGATTTTTTAAATCTAGATAAACTTTATCAAGTTCTTCTTGTAATGTTATCTCAACTTTAGTTAGTTTTTCTGATTTTTTTGAATCGTTTTTTCCTTTGTTTTTGGTTTTTTTTGTCATAAGCACAATAAAAAAAAAGAAAAAAAAGGGGGTGGTTTATTTTGGTTATGATTCTTACATCATTCCAGGTGGCATTCCACCCATTCCACCCATTCCGCCCATGTCTGGTGGTGCTCCACCGCCACCGCCTCTTGATGCGATGACATCATCGATTCGAAGGATCATGGTTGCAGCCTCTGAAGATGCTGAAAGTTCTTGAATACTTAATCGGAGAGGTTCGACAACTTTGAGTTTTAACATGTCATCTACTTTCCCATCAAGAACATTAATTCCAGAAGTTCCTTTTCCTTTGCTATGAGCGTTTCTAATATCCAAAATCATGTCAATAGGGTCAAGACCTGCGTTTTCTGCTAATGTTTTTGGGATGATTTCAACTGCATCAGCGAAAGCTTCAATTGCCATTTGTTGACGACCACCAACGGTTGGTGCATAGTCTCTAAGTGCCATTGAAATTGCAATTGCAGCTGCTCCTCCACCAGGAGTCATTTTTCCATCTTCCATTGCTACTTTTACAACAGATAATGCATCATGAAGTGCTCGTTCAAGTTCATCAGTGACATGTTCGGTTGTTCCTCGGATAAGAATAGAAACTGCTTTTGGATTGTTGCATTTTGTGACAAAAGTCATTTTATCGTCACCAATTTTACGTTCTTCAAGTATTCCAGATTTTCCAAGGTCTGAATCTGAGAGATCATCTAGATTTGAAATGATTTTTGCACCTGTTGCTTTTGCAAGTTTTTCCAAGTCACTTTTCTTTGCTCGACGAACTGTATAAATGCCTGCTTTTGCAAGGAAATGTTGTGCAATATCATCAACACCTTTTTGACAAATGAGAACATTTGCACCACTTGCTTTTATTTTTTCAACCATTTTTCGAATCATACCTTCTTCTTCATCAAGAAATGCTTGAAGTTGAGTTGGATCCTGAATTTGAATACGTGCATCTACTTCAGTCTTTTTAACTTCAAGAGCTGCATTTAGTAGTGCGATTTTTGCATTTTTTACAACAGTAGGCATGCCTTCATGTACTCTTTCTTTATCAAGGATGATACCTTCAATAATTTCTGTTGTATTCATTCCACCGCCTTGTTTTTTCTGAATTTGGATGTTATCAAGATCAACAAGAATTTTGGTATCGCGTTTCTCTGCAACATTTACAACTGCATCAACTACGATTCCAGCTAAGATATCTTTTTCTGCACTTGCACCTTTGCTTGCCATTGATGTTTGTGCAATGTTAATTAAAGTTTTTTTATCATTAGGTTTGATATCAATTGCCATTTTATTGAGGACATCTTTTGCTTTTTTTGCTGCAAGTTGATATCCGCCATTAATTACTGTTGGATGAATTTTTTTCTCAAGTAAAATACCAGCTTCTTTAAGGAGTTCACCAGTTAGCACAACTGCTGTTGTTGTTCCATCACCACATTCTTCATCTTGTGATTTTGCTACTTCAACAATCATTTTTGCTGCTGGATGCTCGACATCAATTTCTTTTAATATTGTTGCACCATCATTTGTTACAACAACATCACCCATAGAATCAACAAGCATCTTGTCCATTCCTTTTGGTCCAAGTGTTGATTTTACAGATTCTGATATTGCACGTGCTGCTTGAATATTATTTGATTGTGCGCCTTTTCCACTTTCTCTTTTTGTTCCTTCTTTTAATACTATTATTGGTTGTTGTCCTGCCATCATAATTATCTAATTCCTCCACCAAAATTCATATTTTGGAGTGATTGAGCATACAAACACTACTATATATAATTAACTGTTGTTTCAGTAGTTCCAAAAGCGCTCAAAATTTTAAGAAGAATCTAAAATAAAGGTTGATTTCTTAACCATGAGAAATCACTTTGATAAAGCTCCCGGATATCTTTTAAATTAAACTTTAACATCGCAAGTCTTTCAAGACCCAATCCCCATGCAAGAACCGGTGATGTAATTCCAAGTGGTTCAGTAACTTCTGGTCTAAAAATTCCGCTACCACCAAGTTCCATCCATTTATCATTAAAAAAAACATCAACTTCCATACTTGGTTCAGTATATGGAAAATAACCTGGTCGAAATCGTATTTTTTCAAAGCCCATACGTTTATAAAATTCAGATAAAAAACCAATTAACTGTTGAAAATTAGCATCAGTATCATGAACAATACCTTCAATTTGATAAAACATAGGAAGATGTGTTGCATCAATATTTTCTTTTCGAAATACTTGACCTATTGAGAAAATTTTTGCAGGCGGATTTGGATTTTTAGAGAGAAAACGAATGGTATTTACAGTAGTATGGGTCCTAAGTAAAGGTCTTGTTCCTTCATCTTTTGAAAATTTATAATCCCAACCTTCTGAGGAAGTCATACCACCATTTTCATGAACTTGTGCAATTGAATCAACAAGTTTTGTGTTCTCAACTAATATTTTAGATGGTGTTTTACAATAAATTGTATCCTGCATTTCTCTTGCAGGGTGATCTTGTGGGATAAAAAGCATGTCCATATTCCAAAAACATGATTCAACAAAATTACCTTCAATCTCTTCAAATCCCATTTCAAGAAATATTTGCCTAATATTTGAGATTAAATGATTTAAAGGATGTGGTTTACCACCATGAATCTCTGGTGCAAATGCATTAACATCATAAGGTCGAATATTTTTTCTTTCGAATTCTTTTTCTTTAATGATTTTTGTTGTAATCTGAGATATTTCTTCATCAATAGAAAAACCAATTTTTAATACATCCTTACCAAGATTTGTCAATTCAATGGATCCATTAATTATCTCTTTTTCCTTTAAAACATTTTTTCGAGATAATAAATCTTTGTTTGATCCAATATCGATTTCACTTTTAGGATTGTCCAATAAGAACTCAAGAGTTCTTTCATCATTTGTTTTCATCTGTATTGCTTTTTTCCCAATTTCAGTTGATAAAAGAATAGTTTCATTGTTTTCTTTTTTTATTGTAGCCCAGTTTTTTCTTTTTAACCAACCAATTGCAATGGGTATCTCATTTTTCTCAAGAACCAAAGAAAGATCACGTAATGATGCCTGACCACCTAATTCAATGATTTTTAATAATGCTCTTTTTTCAGGAAAACCATTTTTAACAAATTTGATTCCTTCTTTACCAAGTTCATAAACTGTCTTAATAACCTCTTCAAATGTAACTAGTTTTTTTGATTGTAACCAAGAAGAAGAATTCATCACTTCAACTTGTTTTTGGAAATCACCAGATTCAAAGATCATTTCAGGTGATGATTTTCCATTCAGTTTTTTAAGTGTAAGTAATACTTTTTTTTCATTAATTGAAAGTTCCTTTATTATATTTATAGTGGACATAATCTTTCCTTGAATAATTGTTTACATGTATATAGATATCGTTTACTTTACTCTTATGAAAATTAATTGGTTAATAAAAAGAGTAAATTGCAATAAAAATATTATGCAATATCAATATCTCTATTTTTATCTCGTTTATTTTTATGTTTTTTTAGTACTTGTTCAACAATATCAATGTCACCAACACCAAGCGTGTTCTCAAAATTTTCACGAAGTTTCTTTGAAGTTGTTTTTTCATCGACCATTACTGTGTTTTTAGTTATGGTATTAGACAATTCTTCATTTAGTTCATTAATATCTGAGATATATCGAAATGGTTTTGGTTTTCTTTTCTCGATTTCTTCATTTGGATCCATGTCATTTTGTTGGTTTTCCTCTACCACCATAATAATCAATATATTGAATATCAATATCTTTTATATCATTTTCTTTTAATTAATAAAAAATCAAATTTCAATAAAATATTATGGTTTACAAATATTTCGTGTGAGGAGAGAATGGGGGAATATTGAAGGTGGTGAAGAGAGATAAAAATTCATGCTCCCCCATTCACAATTTTATAATACGGTATTTAACATTTAAATGTTATTATATAATATAACATATTCTTTATATATCATGAATTTTTCTATTAAAAAAACAATTATTTACCAATTCATTTAAATACAAATATGAATTGACCTTTTTTATTATGTCGCTTTCTACACAAGAACAAGATCATCACATTGGAAAACTAACAATGAAGGAACCTTATGTTCAAAAAAGATTTCTTTCAGCTCATATCCGTGGGTATGTTGATCTTTTTAGACCTTTCACCCTTCTTGCACCATTTATAGTTAGTATGAGTATAATTGTTGCAAGTCTTGTATATAACAATGTAGCGGTTAGTGCAAACTGGTGGGTTACTGTTGGAAATGCAAGTTTAACAGTTGCAATGGTTAATGCTGCATCAAATGCGTTAAACCAAGCAACTGATGTAGAAGGAGATAAGATTTCAAAACCCTATCGCCCTATTCCGCGGGGAATAATAAAACCAGATGAAGCACAAAGCCTTGCATATGTACTTTATCTATTTGCTCTTCTAAGAGCAGTTACAATAAATCAATGGTTTGGATTTTTTATTTTCTTAATAATGGTATTTACAGTTCTTTATTCTCTTCCACCAAAAACAAAAAAATTCTTATTCTTTAATCAAGTTTGGATTGCAATTCCAAGAGGATTATTTGGTATTCTTGCAAGTTGGAGTGTATTTGGAAATCCAATGCAGCCACTTCCTCTCTTAATGGGATTATTAGCAACAATATATCTAATTGGTGGGATGACTACAAAAGATATTGTCGATGAAAATGCAGATAGATTAATGGGAATTAGAACACTTGTAAATGTGTTTGGTCTTCGTAAAGCCGCAATAATTTCCTTTCCTTTTTTAATCATCCCATTTATTGGATTACCAATTCTTATCAATTATGGATATATTGAATCGTATCTCTGGCCAATAACTGGTCTTATGATTGGATCGTTAATTGTTTTTTATCTAATGTTCACGGGAGATACAGAAAGTGAAACATTAGAAAATATTCATGCATGGTCTTTTATGTATGTTGTCTATATTTTCTATGCATTAGGATTTTCATTATTAACGATTTTTCATGATCCAATTCAAAAATTTCTTTCTTTTTAAGGGATTTTTTCAATTTAAGGTCTTGGAAGAAAATTACATCTTTCTAAAAAAGAAGGGATAATAGATTCCCAAAATAAAGCAGTAATATGAATTCCATGAACACCTTTCATCTTTTTCAACGAATTAATGGTCTCACAAGATACAATTTGGGATTCAGCTTGAAAATCATCAGCATTTTTTAAACGATTATAAACATCGTCAGGTATGTCAACACCAGGAACATGAAATTTCATTCTGTCCATCATTTTCTCAGATTTCATTGGAGTAACACCTGCAAGGATAAACACTTTTTTATCCAAACCTCTGCTAATTACTTTGTCCATAAAATTTTGAAAATGATCTATATTAAATACACTTTGTGTTTGAATGAAATCTGCACCTGCATTAATCTTTTTTTCAAGACGATCCACTCGATAATCATAAGGTGTTGCAAATGGATTACATACTGCACCAATGAAAAGATTAAAAAAAGGTTTCTTTAATGGTTCACCATTTTGAAAAATCCCTTTATCCCGCATAGATTTTGCAATTGAAACCAGTTGAATAGAATCAATATCAAAAACTCCTTTGGCATGTGGATGATTACCAACACTTTGATGATCACCTGTGACAAATAAAATATTATTGATACCAAGAGCAACAGCACCTAAGATATCACTTTGAAGAGCAATTCTATTTCTATCTCTACAAGACATTTGATAAATAGGTTCAATATTCTTTTGTTTAAGAAGAACAGAACCTGCAAGACTTGATAAACGGACAACAGCAGTTTGATTATCTGTAATGTTACATGCATCCATACAATTTGCCAATAGATCTGCTTTTTTTGATATGATTGACGAATCAGCACTTTTCGGAGGGCCAATTTCACAAGTTACAGCAAAATGATTTTGTTTTAGGACTCGATGAAGATTACTTTTAAAGTTTATGGTGATCCCTCCATTGATATTTTTTATAGGATGTCCAATCCTTTGGCGGAAACAGATTCATTAATGAATCGGTTTTTTTCAACTTATTTTTTTTATTTATAATTTCATCCCATATGCAATTAAAATCTCTGTTGATTTCGCATTTTCCATCCATTGATCCTCCACAAGGGCCATTCATTAATTGTTTAGGACAATGAGAAATTGGGCATAATCCTTCAAAATCATCAACAATACATGAACCACAAAGATTACATTCCCTTTCAAAGATACCTCTATTTATTTCAGCACCAACAAATAATGTATTTGTTCCACTAATGATATGTTTATCTGGATATAACTGTTCAATTACCTGTACACCATTACCACAAGATAAAACAAGTAAATGATCTGCATCATCAATTTCTTTATTTACAGATTTGAACAATCTTTTATTATTTAATAAATGACATGCAGGATCTAGAACAATCCAACCAGTTACATTAATATTGGATTCAATAAGCTTTTTTTCCATTTCAAGAACTTCTGGTTCTCCACCTACGTGACATAATGCAGCACATTCGCTACATCCAATGATGAAAACAGATCCTTTTTGAATTATATCAATAATTGAATCAAATGGTTTTTGCTCACTGATGATCATTAAAAAAAATGTATCGAATCAAAATTTAAAAATCTTATCTCTTTCATTTGGTTTTTTAGCAAATCTTTAAATTAAGATTCCTGATAAACAGGAATGTATGATACTTGATGACCAACAAATGATTTCATCTATTGATAAAAAGAACATGTTTAAGATTCTTTCATGTTTTCCTGATCAAATAAAAGAAACCAAAACCATTGTTGAAAATGCAGAGATCCCGAAAATCTATAATATTCACCATGTAATTGTATCAGGAATGGGTGGATCAGCAATATCTGGCGATATCTTACAACAATATACCGAAGATAAAGGATTCATCCCAGTTTCCGTTTGTAGATCATATCATCTTCCAAAATGGATAAACAAAAAAACATTGGTTTTTTCACAGAGCTATTCAGGTAATACAGAGGAAACACTATCTGCATTTAAACATGCATATGAAAAAAAATGTTCAATCATTTCAATAACATCTAATGGAAAACTTTTAGAGCATAGTACAAAACGATCAATTCCTGCTATTACCTTACCTGTGGGTTACGAGCCTCGTAGTGCTATCGCATTTCTTTTTTTCAGTAGCTTATTTTCTTTACAAAAAATTGGTTTATTTACAAACACGATAGAAAAAGATATCCAGGAAACAATAGAAGTTACAAGGAATCTAATTGAAAAAATCAATACATCAGTTGAATTTGAACAAAATTATGCAAAGCAAATTGCAAATATGGCATATAATACGATACCTCAGATTTATGGTTGGAATATCTATGACTCAATTGCAAGACGTTGGGCAAAACAAATAAATGAAAACAGTAAAATGATCTCTCGATATGATTCTGTTCCAGAAAGCAATCATAATGATATTGTTGGATGGTCAGAAAATAGTTCTGTTGCAAAACAATTCTCAGTAATACTTTTTAGAGATGCTAATCTTGAAACACTTCAAATGAAAACCAGATTAAGTTTCATGAAGAAATTTTACAGCCAAGTCGCATCAAACCTTATTGAAATACATGTTAAGGGGAAATCATCACTAGCAAAAATGATGTATTTACTTGTTCTTGGCGATTATGTCAGCTGTTATCTGGCTATACTTCAGAAAAAAGATCCCACGCCAGTGAGTATCATCAATCAACTAAAAAACACATTAGAAAAAATATAGATAATATCATTGACAAGACCATAAACCTATTTTGTTTTCAATGGCTGAATGCTCAGTTAAAAGATATTCTTGCTTTTTTTCAAATGTTTCTTTATCATAAACCCTTGCATATCCCATATTTAAAATCTGATTATTAAAATCTATCATTGTCTCATTATATACATAACATAAGAAACGATCATATTGATCTTTTAATCCTGCTCCTTCATCAAATAAGATATATCCATTTTGATCTAGCAGACACATTTGAGTATAATTCTTGGCGGTTCTTCCAAAATTTGTTAAACAGGAGAGATTAATGATATTCTTATATTCATATATATTATTATGATCATTACTTATTTCAGGAGTATCAATACCAATTAGTCGGACTGTTACAATACTGCCATTTGAAATTTGTACTTTAATGGTATCTCCATCAATAACTGACGTGATAAGAACCGGATATGATATATTAAATTCTGGTTGCCATTTAATATTTGAAGATTTATTTTCAGAGACACAACCTGCAATGTTTAAAATAACAAATAAGAGGATCATTGTGATTAATAATGTTTTAAGTGATTTTTTCATTAATGAACATAATACTTAAAAGAATATTAAAAATGTTTTAAAAAAATCTAATAGTTTTCATTTAATTTTTTTCTTTAAAATTACCATTCTGATTATATATTTTTAAATTTGGTTTCAAATTTTTGTATTTTTTTCAGATGAGGATTTCAAAAGAATATGGATTATAATTAAAAAATTTGAAAAACAGGTTAGACTAATAATATATAAACCAACATGATAAATCATTGTTGGATCAGAATTGAAAAAACCATTTGTCAAATAACCATTTGAAATTAATGCTGAAACAGAGATATCAATTGCCCATAATGAAAGAAATGTAATGACAATAATAAAACCACTTATAGCAATCCAATCTGAGTTTGATAATTGTTTCATATTATACCAACTCGCACTATTCGATATACATCTCCCTCTGATTGAGAGATTAGATCATAATAAAGACGGAAAAAAAATTC